>JBEPWX010000500.1:0-3163 GCA_041642235.1 Mariniphaga sp. | reverse complement strand
CTGCAGTGTTTTCCTGCAACTTTGTGAATCATTTTTACACTATTGCATCTAAATTATTGAAATTAAATGAAATTTCATTTGATGTTCTGCATCCACTGATAAAAGAAACTGCCTTAAAGGTTATGAGAATGGAACCTGAAAAGGCCCAAACAGGGCCTGCTGTACGTTTTGACCAAAATATTATTTCAACTCATTTAAATGCCTTGAATGCTTTTCCGGAATACAAGAAGTTGTACCGTGAAGTTTCAGAAAGTATTTTTAATTACCATAAACAATTACATCAATGACTTTTTTTAAAGAGGATTTAAAAACAATTAAAGCATTTGTTTTTGATCTTGACGGTGTTTTATCAAAAGATGTATCTCCGCTGAATGATAAAGGTGAACCTGTTAGAACTGCAAATGTGAAAGATGGATTTGCCATAAAAAATGCCATTGAAATTGGATATCCTGTGGCTGTAATCACCGGAAGCTTCACTGAACATGTCCGGTTACGTTATGAAAGACTTGGTGTTGAATATTTTTATGCCAATATCCAGGATAAAACTGAAGCGTTGTCTGATTTTCTTTCTAAAACAGGAATTGACAGGAAAAATGTACTTTTTATGGGAGATGATCTGGTCGATTACAAGGTGATGCAGCTGGTTGGCCTTCCGGCATGCCCGCAGGATGCCGTGGCAGAAATCAAGGAGATCTCAAAATACATTTCCCCTAAAAATGGAGGTGAAGGATGTGTTCGGGATGTTATTGAACAAACTCTACGTGTACAAAAAAAATGGTTTACGGAAGAAATACTGACGAAAAGGGCGTTTTAAATGATGTGGTTTCCAAAATATAATTACATCCTGGCCTCAAAATCGCCCCGCAGGCAACAATTACTTCATTCTCTGGGAATCGATTTCGAAATTCGTTTCAACGAAGTAGATGAAATTTTTCCGGATAACTTAATGCCTAATGAAATTCCTGTCTATCTTGCAGAATTAAAAGCACGTTCATTCTTACCCGAATTGAAGAAAGATGATTTGCTTATTACTGCTGATACCATAGTGAGCTTAAACGGCCGTGTGATAGGAAAACCTGACAACATTGAGGATGCCGGTAATTTACTGGGTGCCCTTAGCGGAAAAGAACACCAGGTGATATCGGGAGTATGCCTTTCATCGGTACACAAGCAAAAATCATTCTATTCAATCACCAATGTTCAGTTCAAAAAATTAAGTAAAGAGGAAATTAACTTTTACATCCAATCATCTCACCCTTTGGATAAAGCAGGTGCTTATGGCATACAGGAATGGATTGGTCACATTGGTATTTCCCATATTGAAGGTTCTTTTTATAATGTTATGGGATTACCTGTGCAAAAACTTTACGAAGAAATTCTCATTTTCTGAATTTGAACTTCAATCTATTTTAAATTTCATTCTCCTGGATAACCCTGACTGCTAAAAATTCGTAAAAGAATTATATTAAATTCTTTTTTATGAAATTATTTATTAAAACCATTTTTTTTGTTTTTCTCGCATTGTTCTTATTGGTTGATTGCACAAGAGATGATACGGTGAAAATTGGTTTGCTGATGCATAGCCTGAATAATGAACGCTGGGAAAATGACCAGAACTTTTTTATTCAAAAAGTTGAGGAATTGGGAGGAACTGTAGAAGTTTATATTGCCGGTAATGATGCTCAAAAGCAGTTAAGCCAGGCAAGAGAATTGCTCTCCAATGAAATTGATGTATTGGTGGTTGTGCCTGTTGACCAATTTGCAGCTGCACAAATTGTGAAGGATGCTCATGTGAAAAATGTAAAAGTTATTTCATACGATCGATTGATTAAAAATTGCAACCTCGATTTATATATTTCAACTGATAATGTTGAAATTGGTACATTGCAGGCAGAGTATCTTACAACGCTTCAACCCACAGGTTCTTATGCCCTTATTGGAGGAGCTTTGAACGATAATAACAGCCAGTTTCTTTACCTGGGGCAGATGAATGTTTTGCAACCACTGGTTGAAAGGGGAGATATTGAAATTATTTATAATGTATTTACAGAAAGATGGGATGAGGAGGAAGGGTATAATCATATTAAAAAGTTGCTTGCAGACGCAAAAGAAATAGATGCTATACTGGCTGGAAATGATGCAATCGCATATGGTGTTATACGTGCTTTGCGTGAAGCTGGAAAGGAAGGTAAAGTCAAGGTGGCCGGGATGGATGCTGATTTAAAAAATCTCCATGAAATCATTTCTGGTTATCAAACATGTACCATCTATAAACCTTACGAAAAAATGGCTGCAACAGCGGCCGAACTGGCAATGACAATAGGACGAACCGGTGAATGTGAAAAGATTTTTCAAACGGTAAGTAATGGCACCTGTTTGGTTCCCACCGTATTTCATGATGGTGTTGTTGTTAATAAAGACAACCTTAAACTGACAGTAATTTCAGAAGGATATCAAAAAGAAGAGGAAGTTTACCGATAGGTACGTTGATTTGTTCCGGCTTTCCAAAATCCGATAGCTATAAGTACATAAAACAATAGGTACAATATTGTGAAAAAATTAAGAGCTCTGATTATAAAATCTCTTGAATAATTTAGTATAAAATTGTAGAGAATATAAAAGAAAAAGTTCCCTGCATAATAAATCAATACTGCTGAATTTATCCAGATTAATGACGATTGAGAGAGTATTTTTATTCTTCCTTCTACCATTATTCTGGTAAATAACACTATTGCAAAAGCAACCAGAAATAAAGCACTGGCTGCACCTGTTATACTTGGATAGGAATAGTAGCTCTGAAAATAAATTACATTTAAAATGCTGAACAGCTCAAATACAATAATAATCCACATTATTATTTTTTGATTTATAAAACCTTTTAATTCATATAAATAAAAGATTGCAATAAAAATAAAGGAAACAGAGATATAGGAATGCCCTAAAGGCATATTGTTTTTTACTTCCAGAATATTTTTCAAAATCCGGCTTATAACTTCTGTTAAAACTCCGGTAATTACAAAACCATAGAGATATTTGTGACTTAAATTTAGTCTGCGGAAATAAATAGCACCTACAACAAGGGGAATGAAAATACTATACCACAAGACTTTATTAATCAGCATTATTTCAAGTTGAAAATACTTGATTCATAGATCGGAAGAGC
>JBEPWX010000499.1:711-3163 GCA_041642235.1 Mariniphaga sp. | reverse complement strand
ACCAGACTTGCCAGATCAGACAAAAGAGAGATAGAAAATGCCTGGTTATCGTTCACGTTAAATGAAGGGTGCTTTCCGGATTGTCAAAAAATCGAAAAGGCACCCCACGCAATTGCCGTGCGTGTATATCAGGGCGAGTATTGGTTTCTTTCCATGGTCACTGGTTCTGCACTGGGTCTATTTTTTAAGCAAACTCTGCTTGTTGCAATTGCCTTGCAGAAATAACTATATATTTTGGATTCGAAAACAAACTTCTTTTTCTATCGCTCCAATTTTCAAGCTGTTCACTAATTACCTTTGTTTCAAATGAGTTCTTATTCGTTGATATATAATCAATAGATGATAGTAATTCAAGTGCAAAATCCGAATAAAAACCAGTAAGGAAATCAATTGTCTTTTTTGCAATACTATATAACTCAGGATTACTTTCAATGTGGTTTTTAACAATATCATAGCCATCTGAAACCAAGAATAATGGTTCAAAAGGTTTTTTGTTCATATCGCTATATCCCATTATATAACTACCATTGAGAATATTTAATACATATCTGACTTTACCAGAATATGGTCCGTAAAAGTTTGGTTTAAAATTAAGGTTAAAGTATTTTTTTGCTCCAAACCGTTGTAAGAAATAACAGATTTTTTCACTCGAAAATTCTGAAACATATTCTCCATTCTTTACCAAATCATATAAAACATAAAGTAATAAGGCCCTTGCATCTGTTAACTTCACCCTTTCTTTTTTTAATTGCTCTTTTATGTGCTGAGTTGGTTCATAAACTATAATCTCAGCTTCAATATCACCTAACTTTTGTTCAATGATTTTTTTTACTTTTTCCCAATCTAACCCGCCATTTCCTGCACCTAATGGTGGTATTGCTATACTCTGAATTTTGTATTCTTTTAAAACAAGAATTAAGTCATCTAAGCCAGTGCTGATATAACTGTATTCTGATGGGTTTCTCCAATCTTTCTTTGTTGGAAAGTTAATGATGTATTTTTCTCCAGAACTAAAATTAGAATCTTTTACCACAAATAATTTGCCTGTCTCAATTTCATTTCTTTTACATGCCTCACTATAAGCCTTGTAGTTATTAGGATACGCTTTTTTGAATTGTAATGCGATACCTTTCCCCATTACACCAACAGTGTTAACAGTATTAACTAATGCTTCTGCATTGCTTTCCAGTATATTTCCTGTAATATATTTTATCATAATTATAAGGAATTAATAATACGCATTTGGAATAACCTTTATTTTATCTTCTGTTATTCCAAATGAAATTAATTTGTTTTTAGCTTGTTCATTATAACATCCAAAGCCAATTAATATGTCGGGAGATAAATCACCAGAAACCAAAAATTCAGCTTGTTTTTTTCTTTTAATATTCAGATTATCGTTTCCTCCCCAATATGAAGACTTAACAGCTTTCCAATCAACAATATCAATGAGTTCATCGATTTTTGCAGCTTCATAAAAGGAGGTTAGCATATCTGTAGCATGTCCATCCGTGAAAAAAAAGTTAATTTTTAAAGAAATAATTTTACTAACTGAACAAACTAAATAAATAATATCTACTGGAGAGGTTGCCTGTTCGACAAAATTCCCCCCATGTTGAGCCACAAAAAGCATTGGCATCCGAACCCCAAAGTAAAATGGAATATAATCACCTAATTTAATGGATGTTAATTCATTATTTGACTTAAAATCACCATTATCTATACTTACAACCAAATTACTTCTGTTGTCAATAAGGTTTATATCACCAATATTTTTGTAATTAGGGTTTTTATTTTGAGAATCTTTATGGGTAATACCAAATTTAAGAATATGTGGAATATTCTCTACGTGAGTCATTCTGTAAAGATTAACTTTATCCAGTTCCACTATTCTTTAGTTTTAATTATTTACCAAATATAAACCAATAAACAAAAAAATTAAAATTTGCAACTAATGGTTATGAAGGTTTTCCGTATGGGGGCAATTTTTCGTTTTGTTCCCCGGAAGGGATTGCACGGCTTTACAATAATCGTGACCGGTTAGGAATGCCAGAATCAGGGCTCATCACCCTCCTCTTCTCCGGAAGGGATTATAAAAATGGTTTAGTCTTTCAAGTTGGTGGCCTCGTTAAGTGAACTCCTCCAGAATAATCTCTTCAAGGGGGTACCAATAAGTCTTTTGAATTAGTTTTTTAATTATTTCGTTATCGAAACCAAGGTTCATAAAATCAATGACTTTATCTTCTTTTGGGAACAGGCTGTTGCAATAACGGGGAAATACAGTAAGGTACTATTGTGCACCCATTCTTCCAGAGTTATGATACCATTCATGAAAAGCACCGGGTGAATCCCCTTCGATATTTCTGAGTCCGGCATCACGGCCATCGGCCATCTTCAGGTATTTCTGGAGAGGAGTTAGGGTTTCATTTGATTTTTTGAAATAGTCATTAGC
>JBEPWX010000499.1:0-701 GCA_041642235.1 Mariniphaga sp. | reverse complement strand
GCATCGTAACATATTTCACAGAGTCTGAAGAAAGTGTTGGCTGTAATTTCCGGCAACAGCTTCACCTCCTCTTTTTTCATTTCGTTCACAAGAACTTCAAGCTTTGATATGGTCTTTTACCCAGGGCTTTATCCGGCCTGAACGTGTTATCGCCGAGAATTTGCCAGTGGTCTTTCCTTTTAATCCTGCCAGTCCGTTGTGACCATGATAGATTTTCCTTAATATAGCTGTTATAAGCCTGCGGATCTTGTCGGAGTTTCCTTATTTCGTTCAATATCCTTTTCTTAAGCCATTCCGCAAATTTGTCAAAAAATCCATCTGGGTCATTGTTTTTTTCTTCCGGTGGTTCGTCAGCTTTTATTGAGAAAAGAAGTTTCCCGTTAAGATAGAAGTATAATATGCCTTCGAATTCGGCTGTCTGAAATTTGTACCATACTGTTTTGTCAGGATAGTAATCTTTCCAAAGTCGCTCGAATTCTTTCCGGGAGCTTACCCCGCCGTCTTCCCTGAATTCTTCATAGTCGCCAAAAGCTTCCACTGGTCCGCGATCCACTTCCAGCCAGGTATGCCTGGCCTCATCATCGGCTCCGGCTTTTATGCAACTGAAAATCTTATAAGTATCCTTCAATTTATTGTATGTTCCATGCGAGATTTGATTATTTCCGGGGGAGGATCCTTCGATAATCGAATCAATTTTCGGT
>JBEPWX010000498.1:0-3168 GCA_041642235.1 Mariniphaga sp. | reverse complement strand
TGGGAATGTTGCAACGAAGCCTGTACCCGGTATTCTGTACCTGTGCCAAAAAAAATATCGGGGTTGGTCGTATGATGGAATTCATTGTAAACATTGCACCATCACCTTTTGAGCGCCCAGGAAGAGCTGTTACCGGAGGAAAAGAACTAAAAATGGATTCATCGGCTGATCCCAGTGCGTTTGTTTTTAAAACAGCAGTGGAATCACATGTTGGCGAAATCACCTTTTTCAAGGTAATGTCGGGAAAAATTACTGAAGGACTAGACCTTATAAATACCAAATCAGGAAATAAGGAAAGACTTTCTCAGGTATTTGCTTCAGCAGGCAAAATGCGCGAGAAAGTGGAAGAGCTGAACGCCGGAGATCTTGGTTGCACCGTTAAGCTAAAAGACACAAAATACAATCAGACACTTTCCACCAAAGAAGCCGACACAAAATATAAGCCCATTAAGTTCCCGGCATCAAAACATACCATTGCTGTTAAGGCAGCCAATGAAGCCGACGATGAAAAAATTGGTGAAATTTTAAGTAAACTGAAATTTGAAGATCCAACATTTGTTATTGAATATTCCAAGGAACTGAAGCAGTTGCTGGTGCATGGTCAGGGAGAATACCACCTGAATGTACTGAAATGGTATTTCGATAACATTCATAAAATTGATGTCAACTACATTCAACCCAGAATTCCTTACCGGGAAACCATTACCAAACCGGCAGTGGCCGACTACAGACATAAAAAACAATCGGGTGGCGCCGGACAATTTGGTGAGGTACATATGATTATTGAGCCATATGTTGATGGAGTTGCTCCAAAAACATCCTTTAAGCTTGGCGAGAAAGAACAGAAAATTGCCGTACGAGACGTGCAGGAGCATCCGCTGCCCTGGGGAGGTAAGCTGGTATACATTAACAGCATTGTAGGTGGATCAATCGATGCACGTTTTATGCCTGCCATCTTAAAAGGGATAATGGAAAAAATGGAAGAAGGCCCTTTAACCGGCTCATATGCACGTGACATTATGGTATACGTTTACGATGGCAAGATGCATCCGGTTGACTCCAACGAAATTTCCTTTAAGCTTGCCGGACGTAATGCCTTCAGCAAAGCATTTAAAAATGCAGGTCCTAAAATTCTGGAGCCAATTTTAAACCTTGAAGTGTGGGTACAATCCGACCGCATGGGTGATGTGATGAGTGACCTGCAGGGACGTCGTGCAATGATCATGGGTATGGGTTCTGAACGCGGCATGGAAAAGATTTCAGCCAAAGTGCCGCAAAAAGAAATGTTCAGGTATGCTACCTCACTGAGTTCTATAACCGGCGGTCGTGGCGTTTTTAATGTGTCGTTCGACGGATATGAAAAAGTACCTGCTGAAGTTCAGGATGAATTGCTCAAAGCTTATGAAGCTGAGCAGGAAGAAGAATAGACCATTTCTAATCTATTTTTACTATAACCAAAAGCCCCGGTTCGAAAGGATCGGGGTTTTTTCTTTTGTCAGCAAAGGCACAGGAGCTGGAGGAAAAGCAGTTAGTGGCAGCAGGCAGTAACCGGCCTCCGGAGAATGAACAGCAGGAATAACAAAACTATTTGAATACTATCTTTTCCACCATCTCCTCTCCTGCCTGTTCATTCAGACGTTCTTTTATTTTTTCCCGCATCATCACCAGCTCATTTTTAACCACTGAAGAACTGAGTTCCACGTAAAGAATTTTTTTTGAGAGGTAAACATTCCGTGTATAGTGAGCAATTGTTTTGCCCAATAAAGCCTCCCAGGACGCCACAACATCAACCTCCCTGAGTTTTCGCTCGAAGTTCATGCTGCGGACATATTCCTTGAGTACGTCGCTTAGAGGCTGTGCATTGCTCTTTCTCATTCGAATGGTTTTATCGTTCCCAAATCAACGTTAAAGATACGAAAATCGGTGTTCATTTTTTTAATGATTGAATCAAGATGCTCCCTGTTTGTATCGGTAATAAAAATCTGCCCGAATGCTTCACCTGAAACCACTTTCACTATCTGCTCCACCCGATGGCGATCGAGCTTATCAAAAATATCGTCAAGGAGCAGTATAGGCTTCATACCGGAAATTTCCTTAATAAAATCATACTGGGCCAGCTTCAATGCCACCAGATAGGTTTTGTTTTGCCCCTGTGAACCCAGCTTTTTGATGGGATATTTGTCGATGTTGAAAAACAGTTCATCTTTATGAATACCCACTGTTGTATACTGTGCCATCCGGTCTTTGGATAAAGCCTCTTTTAATAACGATGAAAAGCTGCTTTCATATAAATCCGACTGATGGATAAGTCCTACCTGCTCATTGCCCTGAGAAATAAACGTATAGTATTTCTGAAAAACCGGAATCAACTTTTCAATAAACTCTTTTCTTTCGTCGTGGATACGGTTACCGTACTCTACCAGAAGGTGATCCCACACCAAAAGCAGTTCATCATCAAAAGGCTGACCGGCAGCAAACTGCTTAAGCAGGTTATTGCGCTGCAACAGAGCACGATTATATTTCAACAGATCATCGAGGTAATTCTGGTTATACTGTGAGATGACACCATCCATAAACTTGCGGCGTTCATCACTTCCTCCCAGAATAAGACTTGTATCGGACGGTGAAATCATGACCAGTGGAAGCAGTCCAATATGCTTCATCAGCTTTTTATATACCTTTGAGTTACGCTTAAACTGTTTCTTCTGACCCGATTGCAATCCGCAAGTGATGCTTTCGGTTGAATCGAGCCGATGGTATCTGCCACTAAGCATAAAGTAATTTTCGTCGTGGTTGATGTTCATCTGATCAATCGAATTGAAGAAACTCTTGCAAAATGAAAGGTAATAAACTGCATCCAAAATGTTGGTTTTCCCGGCACCATTATTCCCAATCAGGCAGTTAAGCCTGGGGGAAAAATTCACCTTAACATCCTTCAGGTTTTTAAAGTTTACGACGGAAATATCTTCAATATACATGAAACAATTTAGCATGGTTGAACCACAAAACTAACTAAAAAACATTGGGAGCCGAATTCTTTTTTTCAAATTAAGGTTAATAAGAGCAACATGTTGATTAATGCCAAAAAATTAAGCTCTTATTGCAGTACTGTTTGTGAAAAAAAGCTATTTTTGCGGCACAATTTTGAAAAAGAACGATATGGCAAAG
>JBEPWX010000497.1:0-3173 GCA_041642235.1 Mariniphaga sp. | reverse complement strand
CCAATCTTAACTCTGGCTGGCGGAGGAAAAGGATATTCAAATGGCTGCTGGTATACTGTCAAAAATGTTATCTCTGAAGATTTCTATCGTTTTAAAGTATTCTATAAAGCCGAAAAGGTAGAAGAACCATGGAGGTCGGTGTTTGCTTCCATTGTATGGATGGATGAAAACGACAGGCAAATTGGAATGACCGAATATCCTCAGACACTGGATCAAAAAACTAAGGAAGGCTGGAGTATTATTGAACAAGTTTATCAAATTCCCGAGAAAGCCTCAAAGGCACGTATTGAATTGGGATACCGTTGGGATGCTGACGGCACTGTCCATTACGGTGATTTCTCTTTTTCAGAAATAAATAAACCCATGCCCCGCAATGTAAAACTGGCCACAGTGTTGCATCGCCCCCAGAACAGCAAAAGTACCCAGGATAATCTCAACCAGTTTATCGGTCTTGTCGAAGAAGCAGGAAAACAGAATGCAGATATAATCTGTTTACCCGAGGCGATGACACTGGTTGGCACGAAGCACAACTATCTTTCAGCTGCAGAACCCATTCCAGGTCCCTCCACCCGTTTTTTAGGTGATGCAGCAAAAAAACACAACATGTATATTGTAGCGGGTATCCTTGAAAAGGAAAACGATGTGGTATATAATACGGCAGTACTTATCAACAGGCAAGGAGAACTGGCAGGCAAATACCGGAAAGTAAGCCTTCCAAGGGAGGAGATTGACGGAGGAATTACTCCCGGTGAGGAAATCCCTGTTTTTGATACTGATTTCGGACGAATTGGAATTATGATATGTTGGGATGTTCAATTTCCGGAAGTTGCACGAACCCTTGCCTTAAAAGGCGCTGAAGTAATTCTGGTACCCATATGGGGAGGCAATCTTACCTTAACAAAGGCCAGGGCAATAGAAAACCAGGTGTACCTGGTAACTTCCACTTACGATATGGTATCTGCTGTTTTTGATATGAGAGGTGAGATTATCGATGAAGCAACTAAAATCACACCATTGGTGGTATCTGAGGTCGATTTGGATGAACGGGTACTTTGGAAATGGATTGGGGACATGAAAAACAGAATCCCCAGGGAACTTCCACCAAGGAATTCCACAATCTGGTAGGATTAAAAAAATTTCGGGGTTTCATAGCCGGAATAACTGCATAAATGCAATCCGAAAACAAAATAAAAAAAACGAAAGCATATGAAACGAAGGAGTTTTATAACCAAAACAACTCTGGGCATGACAGGCCTTGCTGCAACATCGTCTGCCCTGGTACCTGTTTTCACATCGTGCTCTGATAAAAACAAAAAACTTGAACTGGCTGTTTTCGGAGGCAATAAAAATGATACGGATTTGATAACCCGTTCTCTTCGAAAAATTCAAAATGTCGCTATAAAAACCGTCTTTGACTTCGACAACGAAAAGTCGAATGAAAACTGTCAGTCTATTCAACGTGAGCTGGGATATTTACCGGAACAGGCAAGAAATATGACAACAGTTTTTCAGGATAAGGCAATAGATGGTATTTTTATTTTTCTGCCTGAACATTGGCGTGCCGCTGCAACCATACGTGCCTGTAAGGCAGGTAAAGATGTTTATGTTGATGCGCTTCCTGCACACAGCATTTCGGAAGGAAAACGAATGAAGGAAACAGCAAAAAATACTAAACAGATCATCCAGTGCGGCTATCTGCTTCGAAGCTCCCCGGCTGTACTGTCAGCTAAATCTTATATTGACGAAGGGAGACTGGGACAGGTTGTGCATATAAAAATAATCAGCCTGCAAAAAAATAAGCACGAAGTTACATTTCCAGAAGCAGGCATTCCCGAAGGTTTTGACTGGAATAACTGGCTTGGACCGTTAACAGAAAGGCCATATAATCCTAACATGTATAACCGCCGGAACGTTAACGGCTGGAAAACATTCCGGGGATTTACTGCCGGCAGGCTATCGGGGGCCGGTAATGGATTGGATTTAGCCAGGCAGATTATGGGAATTACAAATCATCCTTCAGTAGTAGTTGGATATGAAAGCAATTTCATGAATACCTCCCGGCAAAAAATACCCGACCGTCAGATTATTACCTGGGATTTTGAAAAGTATACCATGACCTGTGACTCGGGAGAAGCATACCATTACATGAGCGTTGATTCCGAAAGATATGCAGGGAAAAGGAATCTCTCAAAATGGATTTTACTGGGCAACCGGGTAGAAATATATGGCACCAATGGATTGATGTACATCGATTCCACAAGAGGAAACTGGCAGGTTCAGGGAAAAGACGGGGAGGTTTTGGCATCCGGAAATGAGGACGGTACGGGGACAAATCACATTATTAATTTTATAGCGTGTATGCGTAGCAGAGATTTGCCTGCGGGAACTATTGAACAAGGGCATCTAAGTGCTGCCCTTGCTCATCTTGGCAATATCGCCTGCGAAACGGGCAATAAACAACTGGTATTTGATAAAGAAAGTGAAACATTTATCAACAATGAAAAAGCCAATGCTTTATTGCAACCTGCATACCGGAAAGAATTTGCTGCCATTTAAAATTCGCCTTGTAGAAAAACAGTAAGATTCAATGATTCAGAAAAATACAAAATTCGGAAAAAGCGCCAATGATACTGTGGTTCTGGGATTAATTGGTGCCGGGGGAAGAGGGACACAGTTAATTCTTGAGTGCTGGAATACCTGCCCCGGGGTTGAAGTAAAATACATTTGCGACGTGGATAAAACAAGGGGTGGACGGGCCATCAGCGAACTGGAACAGAACCAGGGTTACAGACCATATTGGGTAGAAGACATGCGCCGGGTATATGAAGACCGGGATGTGGATGCAGTAATAATTGCAACCCCGGAACACTGGCATGCGCTGGCCTTTATTTGGGCGTGCCAGGCCGGAAAAGACATTTATATTGAAAAGAATCTGCATCAAAGCATTCCTGAGGGAATAAAAATGATGGAAGCTGCACAAAAGTACAACAACATAGTACAGGTAGGAACCCAAAACCGGAATGCAGCGTATGCCTATTCTGCGAGGGAATATATCCGTGAAGGCAAACTGGGGAAAGTTATTCGCGTGAACAGCTGTTGCCTGCTCCCGGGACACATTGCCTGGTCGTTGAAACCTGACGCACCGGTGCCGGAAACATTGAACTGGGACATGT
>JBEPWX010000496.1:0-3188 GCA_041642235.1 Mariniphaga sp. | reverse complement strand
CAGGAGATTAGTGAAGATGCTTACCAAAGCGCACAAAAAATCCTAGAAGGCGGAGATACACCGGGATTAGGTATTGGTGCCGGAATAGCCGGCGGTGTAGTAGGCTTTTATTGGCTGTTAATGTTGGTGGGGCGTTTGTTTGGTGCTGGTTTCGGACATAAAATATCCAGTAAAAAGATGTTGAGTTTCGCCTCTCTTCTCGGGGTTGTACTTGTTTTATTGGCTATATTCTGGCCCGTTACTTCCCTGATATCTATGCCTACGTTTAACGTTGTTGGCGGAGAAATCAGATTTGGATTAAACCCCGTACCTTTCAAATTTTTCTTCCTTGCTTTGGTTGGATTATGTACTTCAATCATGTGGGGTAGTATATTTAACCTTGCGGTTGAAGGCCTGGGTAAATATCTGGCAGCTGCATCGGGAATCTTTATGGTTCTGGTAGCTGGTGGAGGTATCCTTCCTGCAATTCAGGGCTGGATTGCCGATATCGCAACTTATGAGGCCAGTTATTGGGTGATTGTTGTGGGATTAGGTTATCTGTTGTTTTATGGTGCTGTTGGCAGCAATGCTACGAAAACAGAAGAGGAGCCTATTCTGGAAGGAAGAACTGTTCTGGGTGCTAAAGATAAAGAATAAGAAGCAGGACTATACAATACTGTATTAGTAAACAAATTAATAAACCGTTTCAGGTGCAACCTAGAAACGGTTTATTTTGTATACATTGAAACGGCAATTGTTTAGTGAAATTAATACGCGAATAAGTTTGAGTAAAAAAAAAGCTGCCGGTTTTCCGGCAGCTTTTTAAATTTATTGCAGCTTTTTGTATTTAAACCGTTTTGGTGATGTATCTTCCAAACGTCTTTTCCTGTTTTCTTCATATTCCGTAAACGAACCTTCAAAGAAGTACACCTGTGCTTCTCCTTCAAATGAAAGAATGTGGGTGGCAATACGATCGAGGAACCACCGGTCGTGGGAAATAACAACGGCACATCCGGCAAAATTATCAAGGCCTTCCTCCAATGCACGCAGGGTATTTACATCAATATCATTCGTAGGTTCATCAAGGAGCAGGACATTGCCTTCCGATTTTAATGCCAGTGCAAGGTGCAGCCTGTTGCGCTCACCGCCCGATAACACGCCACATTTCTTTTCCTGGTCGGCACCGGTGAAATTAAACCGGGCTACATAAGCACGTGCATTTACCTGCCGGTTACCCAGCATGATGGTTTCGGTTCCGCCTGAGATAACATGAAATACCGATTTTTCAGGATCGATGGCCTGGTGTGTTTGATCCACATAGCTGATTTTTACGGTTTCTCCGATATCAATTTTCCCTGAATCAGGTTCCAACTGGTCCATAATCAGTTTGAAAAGTGTGGTTTTTCCCGCCCCGTTAGGGCCAATTACCCCAATGATTCCCGACCGGGGAAGTTTAAAGCTCAAATCTTCAAACAGAAGCCTGTTGCCAAAGCTTTTTGAAACACTTTCCATTTTTATTACCTTTTCGCCCAGTCGTGGTCCGTTTGGAATGAATATTTCGAGTTTTTCTTCCTTTTGTTTTACATCTTCATTCAGCATTTTGTCATAAGCATGTAAACGGGCTTTCGATTTGGCCTGACGAGCCTTAGGGGCCATACGAACCCACTCCAGCTCCCGTTCCAGTGTTTTTCTGCGTTTCTGACTTCCTTTTTCTTCCTGCTCCAGGCGTTTGGATTTTTGTTCGAGCCACGATGTATAGTTGCCTTGCCAGGGGATGCCTTGTCCGCGATCCAGCTCCAGAATCCAGCCTGCAACATTATCAAGGAAGTACCGGTCGTGGGTGATGCAAATAACTGTACCCTTATATTGTGCCAGGTGCATTTCAAGCCATTGAATACTCTCTGCATCGAGGTGGTTGGTAGGCTCATCAAGCAGCAGCACATCAGGTTCCTGAAGCAATAACCGGCATAAAGCCACCCGGCGCCGTTCCCCTCCCGACAATTCATGCACCGGCTGATCGTTGGGAGGGCATTGAAGGGCATCCATGGCCCGCTCCAGCCGGGTATCCAGGTTCCAGGCATCGGTCTGATCTATTTTTTCCTGGAGCCTTGCCTGTTCATCCATCAGTTTGTCCATCTCATCAGGGTTTTCATATACCTCCGGCAAACCAAATTTCAGGTTGATTTCTTCATATGCGGTAAGCACATCTACTACCTCCTTTACCCCTTCTTTCACCACTTCTATAACTGTTTTCGTTTCGTCAAGCTCTGGTTCCTGTTTCATCAATCCAACCGAATAACCCGGGGCAAAAACCAATTCCCCATTAAAATTTTTTTCTTCACCGGCAATAATGCGAAGCAAAGTTGATTTGCCTGAACCATTTAATCCGATTATGCCAATTTTGGCGCCCAGAAAAAAGGAAAGGGATATGTCTTTAATTATTGTTTTATTGGGTGGGTAGGTCTTACTCACCTTGTACATAGAAAAGATAATCTTTTTATCGTCGCTCATTTTTATCTAATAAAATTTAGGGCAAAAATACAACAGTATTTTGGGATTTCATCCTTTATCAATTAATTCGAACAGGATAGAGATTCTGATTAAATTTCATCACGTTTACTATTAATATGATTTTATCAAAAGCCTGCTATCCAAAAAGAAAACAGGAAAATTCAATTTATTTATCCTGTCAAGTGCAATCTTTATTGTCATTCCTTCCAAATTGGTTTGGTTTCCATTGGAATAAACAGATTGAAATCTTTAATGCAATTATATACATCAATTCAGGTAATATGAGCTAAATACCTGCAAAAAATCGCTTCATGCAAAATTTTTCTCCATATCTTGTCCAGATTAAATTCAAAGTAAATTCAATTAAAACTCAATATTAACTCACTATAAATTCAATTTTAATTGAATTTATAGTGAGTTAATGCTGAATTTAATTTGAATTTATACTGGTGGATGACATTAAGCATTATTTTTACATGATTTTTACATGCAGTATCTTGCAGTACTTTATGAGGTAGCAAAATATTGGATGTCAATCCAAAGGATTTATTGAAAGAAGACTTGAATGACTGAAGAAAACCAAATTGAAGGAAATCTGATCAGGCAGCTAAAAGAACTTAAATATACTCATATTGGTGAAATATCAGGATTGGCAGCTTATGAATAGTCTTGAACATGATTTTTAAGATAATTAAGAT
>JBEPWX010000495.1:0-3202 GCA_041642235.1 Mariniphaga sp. | reverse complement strand
TAAAGTATTGTATGATTTAGACATTGTTTCAACTGATGAGCCATTCCAGAAGCTTTATAATCAGGGTATGATTCTGGCATTTGCTTACGAAACGAATACCGGCGCTAAGGTTTCATCCGATCTGGTTGAAGAACGCGAAGGAAAATTTTATCATACAGCAACCGGTGAAGAACTGAAGCAAATGGTGGCCAAAATGTCGAAATCACTGAAAAATGTAGTAAATCCTGATGATGTTCTTGAACAGTACGGGGCCGATTCGCTGCGCCTCTATGAAATGTTCATGGGTCCGCTGGATGAGCGCAAACCCTGGGCTGAAAATGGAGTAAAGGGGGTATATAACTTCCTGAACCGGGCTTATCGTTTTTTTGCCGATATAAAAAACATTTCTGACGGCGAAGAAGATAAAGAAGTAGCCAAATTGCTGCATCAAACCATACAAAAAGTTGCAGCCGACATCGAGAACCTCAAGTTTAATACAGCCATCTCAGCATTGATGGTTTTCAATAATCTGGCCATTAAAAAAGGCAGAGTTATGAAAGAAACCGCCGAAACCTTTGCCAAGATTTTATCGCCATTTGCCCCTCACCTTGGAGAAGAATTGTGGTCAATTTACGGTAATGATAAAACATTGGCATATGAGCCTTGGCCAATAGTTAATGAAAGCCTGCTTCAGGAAGACAGCTTTGAATACCCGGTATCTTTTAATGGGAAAATGCGTTTTAAAATTGAGTTACCTTTAGATATGCCTCAGGCAGAAATTGAAGCAAAGGTACTGGCCGATGCAAAAGCTAAAAGGTGGACGGAAGGTAAAACCGTCAGAAAATTTATTTTTGTGCCAAAAAAGATCATAAATGTTGTTGTTGGGTAGCACCTTTATTAAACAAGCTATTCACCGAAATTTAATGCCTTCGGAAATCTGCTTTAAAAGCAATTAATATTCGATTTAAATTAAAACTACCGTTTTAACGATAATAATTATAAATCAACAGCAAATGAAAAATGGATGGGCTCTGATATTGGGAATCTCGATAATTTTTGCTTCTGCTTTATGGGGTTGGTTTTTCCGGCAGTCGAGGCAGGTACAACAAACTGTGCGTGTTGTTGGTTACGGCACTGAGGAGTTCAACAGCGACATAGTAAAATGGTCGGTAAGCTTTTCGGAGAATGTTTCACTGACAGGAACAGAGGAAGGTTATAAAATTATGGCCGGAAAGTTGGAAAACTTCCAGAAATTGTGGAACAAAACAGGTATTCAGTCAACCGAATTTAAAGTTTTTCCTGTAAACGTTAATCGTGAATATGGACAGAGCGGACACATTGGCTATACCCTCAATCAGCGGATTTATATCGTTTCCGGAGAAATCGAAAAAGTGGAACAACTTGCCATCGATCCTAATCTTTTTGTAGCGGGAGGTGTTACATTCGACAACTCTACCATGGAATTTTACAGTAGCCAAATTGAAGAAATTAAAAAACGTTTACTGGGGAAAGCCACCCAAAATGCTTATGAACGAGCGGAAGAGATCACCTCTACCACCGACCTGAAGGTTGAAAAACTTATATCAGCCCGTGCAGGTGTTTTTCAGATTACTGAACCTTATTCAACTGAAGTATCCGGTTATGGTATTCATAACACCAGTTCAGCACGTAAGAATATAAAGGTAACGGTTACAGCTGAATTTACCCTTGAATAAATAAGTTGAAAAACAGTTGTACTTTTCTTGAATTAAATAAAGTCTTGGATTAACTATCTGATCATTACGGATGTAATTCTTCTTATAAAATTTATCTCTCTCAGAAATTCGCTACCACTTCTTTAACATTAATAGCAAGAATGTAAGGATACTAAAAACTAGTATCCATCCCTTCGTTTAAAAAACCAGAAGAAGTATTGAAGAATAAAGAATCAGGTATCTTGCCGGACTCTTATTCTTAATTTCTGGCCAACAGCAAGGTTTGACTTGTTGGTTAGATTATTCAAACGAAGTATTTCCTGAGGAGTAACGTCGGAAAAACGCCTTGCAATATCCCAAACTGTATCCCCCTTTTTCACAGTATAATATTCATACGCAGATGATCCACCTGAGTTACTGCTTCTACTGGCGGTTGTTGGAGATTTGCCCACCGTGGTTTGCTTTTGGGCAAAAGTCATATTATTAAATTTTTCAAAATACTCCTCCTGACCTTCAGGAACATAAATTGCAAGTCTTTGACCTACACGAATAAGATTTCCCCTGATGTTATTCCAATATCTTAAATTCGATGCTGAGACTTTAAACCAGGTAGCAATAAAACCAAGATTATCCCCTGACTTAACTGTGTATAACAGTTTGGTTTTGCCGGCCATATCAGATGGTGAGATATGAGCTGCAGAACTGGATGGACTGGCAAGTGCATTATTTGGAAAATACGTTTCACGTTTGTAGGCAAAAATGAGACTGTCTTTCCCCAAAAATTCCAAAACCTTATGGTGAGGAAGCGTAAGAGCATAGAGTTTCTCATCTTTGGCAGGAATGACATCGCGACGGTACATAGGATTAAGCGATCTTATCAGCTCTTTTTCCATATTGAGAGTTTCAGATAACTGGTCAAAGTGCAGGTAATTATTTACAAAAAGTGTATCTGTCTGAAATGGTATTTCCGGCATTTCTGCCCTTAAATTGTGTTCTCTGTAATAGTTCATCACATATGCAGCGGCTATATATGCAGGAACATACCCACGTGTCTCACGTGGTAGCCTGTAATAAATTTCCCAGTAGTTGCGTTTATTCCCTGAACGGCGAATGGCACGATTAACATTTCCAGGCCCGCAATTATAGGCTGCAATGGCCAAATACCAGTCATCGTATGTATTGTACAAATATCGCAGATAACGTACTGCAGCATCAGTTGATTTTACAGGGTCTCTGCGTTCGTCGACAAAACTTGAAATTTCCAGTCCCATTTGCTTGCCCGTACCATACATAAATTGCCATAGACCATTAGCTCCTGCTCGAGAATTGGCTTTCGGATTTAGGGCTGATTCTATAACTGGAAGGTATTTCAACTCAAGAGGCATTTCATACCGGTCAAGAACTTCCTCAAAAATGGGAAAATAATAAGCAGAAAGTCCAAGCATCATTTCTACTAAACCACGACGTTTTTCTGTATAGAAAGTTATAATATTCTTAACCGTATTGTTGTAGGATAAAGGAATAACTTG
>JBEPWX010000494.1:0-3203 GCA_041642235.1 Mariniphaga sp. | reverse complement strand
TGCTCATTGGCTATAAGTTTAAAGTATTCTTTTTTTAGTTCGCTTAATGATATGATATTGAAGTTGTGTTTTATTGACTGAATGATGAATTTTCGCTGCATGGCGTCGGAAACTCCCTCTACCTGTACATTCTGGAAATAAAGCTCAGGTTTTTTTGCATTGAATGCATTTCGTTTTTTTGTAACATCTTCCTTTCTCACCCTTCGGTGAATGCGTGTTTTTATACTGTCGATGTAGCTTTCTGCTGTTTTCTGCCCCTTTGCAGCAATAAAATCATATTTCTGGAAATCGAGCAGACTGATGTTGTTGAACTTTGTTTCCAAAAGAATGCCTTCCTCAGCTGGTATTTCATAATTGGTTGGCCGCATCACCATATTGGTAATTTGTTCCAACAGGTTATCTGTTCCCGGTTCCCGTGCTTCATCGGCCACTTTATGGCCGATTATGATATCAGGTTTGTAAATATCTTTCATAATATCTTGCGGGAAATTATTCACAATTCCGCCGTCAAATAAAAGTTTTCCATCAATTTGAATGGCTTTATAGTATATCGGGAAAGTCATGGAGGCACGAATTGCTTCACTTAAATCTCCCTGCCGTAAAATTACGGCTTGATTTGAATGCACATCAGTTGCTACACAGAAGAAAGGAACCATCAGGCTGTCGAAATGATGATTGCAGGCAGTATTTGTTGAAGAAAGTAACTCCATAAATGCAAAATCCATTTGGACCTCCGGAATGATGTTGGTTGGAGGGAACACTGTTAGCCTGTCGTCTCTTTTTGCCAGTTGAAGTTCCAGCCAGCCTGGGTCCTCCTCTGGTCGTGTAAAATGATACCGATATTTTTTTTGAATTCGTCCGGTTGACCAGAAATAAAAATCATCAGAGCGGAAAAGTTCTTCCATTTCATCAGGGGAATATCCGGCGGCATATAAACCACCTACTATGGCACCAATGGAAGTCCCTGCTATAAAATCGATAGGGATATTATTTTCCTCCAAAGTTCGTATGACTTCAATATGGGCAATCCCTTTTGCACCTCCTCCGCTTAATACCAAACCTACCGACTGGGAAAACCCTTCAGTGCTGAAAAACAGGAATGAAATTAAAAACGTTAAGAGAAATTTATGCATGGTTTGTTTTTGATTTCTGAACAGCTTCAAATTTATAAAAAATGAATGTTTCTGTTTTTCTTTTAGGAAAAAATAACATTTTATTTCGGTGAGTTGCCGGAAATCACTTGTTAGCGAAGAGGAGGAGCCTTTTGAAGGAATCAATCAGGTATTAACCTGCTTCTATTTTTTTTCTGAGACTTTGAAACCCTTCCCCAAGAATCTCCCGGGCATCCATTACAACGATGAATGCATCCGGATCAATTGTACTGATGTATTCCTGTAATATAGCAACTTCGCGGCGACTGACCACTGTGTAGATGATTTGTTTTTCTTCACCGGTAAACATGCCTTCTCCCTTAAGATAGGTGCCTCCCCTTTCCAAATCTTTCAGAATTTTATACTTTATATCGAGATGATTTTTTGAAATTATTAGCAAAGCTTTATTGTAATCTGCACCTTCCAGAATCATATCAATAGCCCTGCCTGTAATGTATATTACCACCCATGAATATAACGGTATATGCCAGTCCTTAAAAGCCAGCAGACCTGTCAGTACAATAACTGAATCAACATAGATCATTAGCTTACCTAATTGGAGTCGTGTGTATTTTCCAATAATCATGGCAATAATATCAGAACCACCCGATGTAGCCCTTGATTTGAAAATAAATCCTAGACCAATTCCTGCTAATACACCGGCAAATACACTTGAAAGCAATACATCATTTATAAGGGGCGCATCACTAACCGGGCGGAGATAGGAGATGCCATCAATAAAGGCAGAGGTAAGTACAAAACCTACTATTGTTTTTATCCCGAAACGTGGCCCCAGAATTTTTATTCCTGCAATTGTTAAAGGAATATTTAAAATTAAACCGAACAGCCCGATGGGAATTCCATCAGGCCAGAGAGCAAACATCCCGCGCGTTAAATAATGCACAACGATGGCAATTCCATAGACTCCTCCGGGCACTATTTTATGCGGAGTAATAAAAAATACAAAACCAATTGCAAGTACAAAGGAACCTGTAAGTATAAACAGGTAGTCGATAAACCATTGTATAGTGAACAATTTTTGTTTTGACAGGAATGCCATCTTTCTGTTTTTTATTATTAATGACTTATTTTTCAGTTTTCATTGAAACCGAAGATGAGAAGCTTGCAGCAGAACTACAATGCGAATTGTCAGGTTCTCCTTGATTTTTTTATCAAATGATTTATCGGTTTGAATGATGGGATTATCTATTTCGTTTTAGCTTGTTTGGCTGGTATTGATTACTCCATCTGCTTCCTGTTTTGCTGTTTGCTGTGCTCTGAAAGAATATTTATGCTGAGATGCAACATCTTGATATAATTTAACCGGATTCTGAATCATTAAACTCGATTAGGTTACCCTATTTATTATGGATTGTTCCTGTAAGGTATGTTTTTATCCTGGATAAAAGAAGAGTATTCAGGCCGGGAAATTTAATTTTCTCATTCATTTTATTTATTTATGTGGCTATCTTCTTAATTTTTAACAGAAGTTGAAAAATCACCTAAGAAAAAACTTGAGCCGTTTCATATCTGTAGAATGAAAAAAAATAACATATGAACAAAAATAGGTATGACAAGTTTATAACTATTAATTATTTCCGCTTCATTTAGAAATGTTTGAGGGTTTGCAAGAAGGTTTATTAATAAGAGAAAATTGGTGAAGCAAAAATTTTCGTTTTGATTGCTTCTCTTTTAAAATAATTTGCAATGAAAAAAGGAATTATTAAGGTAAGTATATTGTATCCGGGTGGAGAAGATATAAATTTTGATATGGACTATTATCTCAATAATCATATTCCAAGGGTATCAGATTTGCTGGGAGATATGCTGAAAGGAACAACAATAGAAAAAGGAATTTCCGGAGGAGCACCCGGTTCTGTTGCACCATACGTTGTTATGACAAACATCTATTTTGATACTTTAAAGTCATTTGAAAATTCATTTGGACCTCAGGCCGCAGAAATTATGGCTGATGTTGATAGTTTTACAAACAGTCAGCCAATTGTTCAAATAAGTGAAGTTGTGATGTAATTAGTATATTTTGGAATATTA
>JBEPWX010000493.1:0-3204 GCA_041642235.1 Mariniphaga sp. | reverse complement strand
TGCCCAATACAGCATTTACCGAAGCACTTGCATTTACTTTCCAGGAAAGGGATCTTATGCTGCTGGACATGAAGGACGGAAATCCCGACGCAGAACACCTAAAAACTTTGGACATTCTATGGTCGGTTTATGAAATTATGGGTGTGTCGATGGTTGATATGCAGATGTGGAAATGGATGTATAATAATCCCGACTGCACTGCAGAAGAATTAAAAAATGCCACACTGGAGATAAGCAAAAACGTGTGGAATGAATATTTCGCTCCGGTTTTTGAGGTAAAGGATCAAACAATACTGGCTATATACTCCCACATGATAAATACACCTATGTACCTGCCCAACTATGCTTTCGGTCACCTTATTCATTTTCAGCTTGAAGAACATTTTAAAACACAACCATTGGCTTCAGAAGTGGAACGTATTTTTGCCCTGGGCCAACTCACCCCAAAAAAATGGATGATAGAAGCTGTAGGCACACCACTGTCAAACCAATCCATATTGAATGCAGCCATTGAAGCAATTAAACATCTACATTAAAGGAAGCTTCTATCTTTTAATTGTATAAAAAGAAAAAATAACGGAAAAAAATATTCTATAACATATAATAATATGCTATAAATCATCTGTTGGTACTATTTTAAAAGTTAATTTTAAGGCATAATCCTGCGGGAAGGAATTACTGACCTTAGGGAAGAAAAATCAAAAAGAAAAACCTGCAGTAAGGTTTAAAAAACGACTGCCGGATTCTTTCTGACCTTCCTCCCGGCCCTTCCCCTTATAAAAAAGTTTTAGTATGGAAAACAGCCTGAAGCGATTGGGTTTTATTGGAATTATTATTGATGACCGTGAAAAATGCTCGGGTGTCGTCAATCATATTCTAAGTGAGCATGCCGAATTGATTCTTGCACGCACAGGACTGCCTAATGCCAAAGGAAATACTTCCATAATAACTTTAGTTATTGATGCCACTACCGATGAACTTGGAATTCTCACCGGAAAATTGGGACATGTTAAGGGAATTTCCGTAAAGTCGGGCCTGGCTAAAAATAAAAAAGCATGAACATTTTGCATGCATTTGGAGAAAAAGTGAACTAAATAATAATAATCATGTACAATAAACCAGCCGGTTTCATAAATGACCAAAAAGTGTGGGATATCATTGGCGCCCATAATACATACGACAGTGTCCGGATTAGGGAAATTTTGGCGAAAGCCCGTGAAATGAAAGGCCTCGACATGAATGATGTGGCTGCGCTTACCAACATCAGTGATCCTGAATTACTTGGTGAATTATTTAATACTGCCAATCATGTTAAAGAAACCATTTATGGAAAGCGGTTGGTGTTATTTGCACCACTATATATCTCCAACTTATGCTCCAATGAATGCTTATATTGTGCATTCCGGGCAACCAATAAGGACATCGTACGAAATGCGCTAACCCAGGAACAGATAGCCCATGAAGTAGAAATTCTTATTAAAAAAGGCCATAAAAGAATTTTGCTTGTGGCCGGTGAATCATACCCCTGGCAAGGCTTCCAATATTTACTTGATTCGGTTCGAACCGTTTACAGTGTTAAATCTGACCATGGGGAAATTCGCCGCGTAAATGTTAATGTTGCACCATTAACCGAAGAAGAATTCAAACTTTTAAAAGCAGAAGGAATAGGCACTTACCAGATCTTTCAGGAAACCTACCACCGCGAAACCTATAAAAAGGTGCACCTGGGAGGCAAAAAACGCGATTACAACTGGAGAATCTGGTCTTTGCACCGGGCAATGAAAGCTGGTATCGATGATGTGGGTATTGGGGTATTGTTTGGTTTATTTGATTACAGGTTCGAAATACTGGCCATGATGCAGCATATCCATGAATTGGAAGATAATTTTGGAGTGGGACCACATACTATTAGTGTTCCGCGACTTGAACCTGCCACCGGCAGCAGCCTGGCTGCTCACCCGCCTTTTCCTGTTTCCGATATTGACTTCCGAAAAATTGTTGCCATTTTACGTTTGGCAGTGCCCTATACCGGTATCATCATGTCGACACGGGAAACGGCACAAATGCGTCGTGAAACTTTTGCCCTTGGTGTGAGTCAGATATCTGCAGGCAGTCGTACCAATCCGGGAGGCTATGAACACGAGGAAGATGAGGATGATCCCTCCGGCCAGTTTAGCCTTGGAGACCACCGTCCACTCGATGAAGTTATCCGGGATGTCGCATCAATGGGTTATATCCCCTCGTTTTGTACAGCATGTTATCGTTTGGGGCGCACCGGACAAGACTTTATGGACCTGGCAAAACCCGGTGACATCAAACTGCATTGTGCACCCAATGCCTTGTCATCTTTTAAAGAATACCTTCAAAATTTTGCATCTTTTGAAACTAAAACTATTGGCAACCAACTTATAAATGAAACTATTTCCGGAATGGATGGACTGGCCAGAGAACGAGCAGAAAAACTTGTTAAACGTGTAGAAGCAGGAAGAGACGATGTATATTGTTAGTACACCTGCAAATTTTCAGATTGCCTCTATAAATGAAAATAATTTCAATATAATATAGTAAAAAAATCGATACTCTAAGTTCAATCCGACAATGCGCAAAGAAAATGATCTTCTTGGCACAGAGCTAATCCCCACTGATGCGCTATGGGGAATCCACACGGCACGGGCAACCCATAACTTTCCGCTTTCCGGAAAGAAAATTCACTACGAATTAATTAAAGCCTATGGTGAAGTTAAGCTGGCCTGTGCACAAACCAATATTCAACTTGGTTCATGGAAAGAAAATAAAGCCAAAGCTGAAGCCATTGAAAAAGCATGTTTTGAAATGAGTAGAGGTTTACTCAATGAGCACATAATAGTTGATGCCCTGCAAGGAGGAGCCGGAACTTCCACTAATATGAATATAAATGAAGTTATTGCCAACAGGGCACTTCAAATACTGGGAAGCAAACCCGGAAATTATGAACTTATCTCTCCGTTAGATGATATAAATCTTCATCAATCCACCAACGACACCTATCCTACTGCCCTTAAAGTAGCAGCAATAATGCTGTTACGACAATTGGAGCAAAGCATACTGGAGTTGCAGGAAGCATTTCAGCAAAAAGAAAAGCAATTTGCTCATGTTGTAAAAATCGGAAGAACACAATTACAGGATGCAGTTCTTACAACTCTGGGGCGGCAAATGAGCGCCTAT
>JBEPWX010000492.1:0-3219 GCA_041642235.1 Mariniphaga sp. | reverse complement strand
ACGAGCAGGATGCCATGTATGCCTATTATTTTTTTCGGCTTATTCAGCGTGCGAAAAATGTGACTGCAACCTACAGTACTATAAAAGAAGCTACCGGCAGAGGTGAATTAAGTCGTTATGGCTACCAGTTACTCTACGGAACTGACCTTGAAATCAAAAGGGCGGCACTTGATTTTCGTTTTTTTAATGAACCTGCATTACCGGTTATCATCGATGGTTCACCAGTCAATAGGAATATACTGGTTGAAAGAAATTCCCCGGAAAATCCCCTTTCTCCAACGGCTGTTAATATGTGGTTGCAGTGCAGTTTACGGTTTTACTTCCGTTACATTATGCAGCTTGCCGAACCGGATGAAGTGAAAGATGAAATCGATAGCCCGGTTTTTGGCAGTATTTTTCACGAAACCATAGAAAACCTTTACAAGCCTTTGGTGGGAAAAATTGTTAAGCGATACGATCTGGAAAGCATCATGAGTAATGAGTTGCTTATTGAAAATGAAATTACAAAAGCAATAGGCAAGCACTATTTTAAACAAGACACCCCAGGTAAAGTATCTATGGAAGGCAAAACAATTTTGATTTTTGAAAATATAAAGCTTTTTCTGAGACGACTTTTTGAAATCGATTTAAAACTGGTGCCGTTTGAATTGGTACTTCTGGAAAAGAAATTCTCGGCACCTCTTTTAATTTCAACTGAGGGGAAATTTCAGGAGGTTTATATAGGAGGAACCATCGACCGCGTGGATAGAGTAGATGGCATATATCGAATTATTGATTATAAAACCGGTAATGTAGAATCATTTACGCTGAATGAGGTGGCGGAACTTTTTGAAAAGGATAAGGAAAAACCTAAAAAAGAAATTCTTCAGGCTCTGATTTATTGTTATGTGTTTCAGCAAACTTCAGGCACCAAAGGTGATTTGCTGCCTGCAGTTTATAGTTTGCGCAAATTATTTGAAGAAAATTTTTCTCCTGAATTAAGGATGAACAAAGCTCCTCTTTTGTACCAGGAAGTTCAGCAGGAGTTTACAGAAAAATTGCAGGAGCTGTTAGCGGAGATATTTTCTGCAAATGTGCAGTATTACCAGACCCCGCACGAAAAGTACTGTCAATATTGTTCTTACAACAGAATTTGTCAGAAGTACTAGTCTGAATCTTCAAGGAACTTTTTATACAGGTCGGGACGAAGTTGCTTTGTTCGTTCAAGGGCTTGCTGGTGTTTCCAGTCGTCAATCAGGCCGTCGTTACCCGATAGAAGAACTTCAGGGACCTTCATCCCTTTATACTCAGCTGGCCTTGTATATACTGGTGGGCTGAGCAGGTTATCCTGGAATGAATCGGAAAGGGCTGAGGTTTCATCAGTAAGTACACCCGGAAGGAGCCGGACAATACTATCGGTAATAACAGCAGCAGCCAATTCGCCGCCTGTAAGCACATAATCACCAATTGATATTTCCCTTGTTATAAAATGATCACGCACCCGCTGGTCTACCCCTTTATAATGCCCACATAAGATGATGATGTTTTTTTTCAGGGAAAGCACATTGGCTTCTTTTTGATTAAACAGGTGACCATCGGGAGTGGTGAAGATTATTTCATCATAACGACGTTCACTCTTTAGCTTTTCTATGGCCTTCTCAATAGGCTTTAGTGCCATTACCATTCCGGCTCCCTTGCTGAATGAATAATCATCAATCCTTCGGTGCTTATCGTCTGAAAAGTCGCGTAAATTATGAACAACAATTTCGGCAAGACCTTTTTCCTTAGCACGTTTTACTATGGAATGGTTTAACGGGCTTTCCAGTATCTCTGGCAGAACAGTTATGATATCGATGCGCATGTTTTTTCCAGCAAAAGTAGTTTTTTCATTTCATTACATCAATAATCTGGATACGGACCAAACCTATATAATTAAAAAGCAAAGGGACGGCCTCTGCCGCCCCTTTATGAAATGCTACCTTTCCTCTTTGCAATTATTAATTGCGCTGCTATTTTATTCTTTTCCTGTTACAGGTTATCTATTTTTGCTGCAAGTATAAAATCGTTTTCCGACAAACCTCCAATGGCATGGGTTGTCAGTTCAACTTCAACATTGCTGTAATGGATGCAAACATCTGGATGATGCTGTTCTTCTTCAGCTAAAAGAGCTATGTCCTGCACAAATACCATCCCTCGGTTAAAGTTTTCAAATGGATAATTGTTTCTTAATTTCTTATTATCAACAACCTGCCAGCCATTTTTAAGCTGTCCAAGCAATTTATCTATTTCATCTTTCTTTAACGGTTCCTCCTTGCCACTGCATGGAACACATTTTCTTTCACTTAAATCAATCTTCAAATTATCCATAATTTTATTCAATCATCGTATAAAAGCTTGATGCATTGAAAAAAGTATACCAAGTTTTAACCTGCTGGATTTAAAACAGCGGAACCGGGCTTTTTAGCTTATATCTATTTAAATTTATAAAAAACGATGTGTATAATTTTCCCAGATTTCGTGTAGCATGTCTACAAAATATTAGTCTTCTCTGTTCTTTCTGACGGTTTAGCAATATTGTATGCAGGTGCTATATAACCAGAATCAGGCATTTACAATACAGAAAAGTGAGAATGGCATGTAATTCGAAATGCTTATGTGAAATAAAAGATAAAAAACATGAAAGCACAAGATTTAAAGATTGAACTCAGTAAAAAACTTGCCGATGTTAATTCAAGAATAATAACATTGAAAGACAGACGGGATGATTTAATTGAGGAAAGTGAAGCATTACAGGAAATTATAGGCGAACTGGAATCGATACGGGATAATATTCTTGTTCAGTTTGATGAAATTGAATCGGCCGGAGAATCTGATGCCAAACGAATACCCGAATTGGAAAGAAACATATATAAAAGTTTTAATTCATTTGAAGAGTCTTTCTCCAAGGCAGGTTCTTTAACGCGTCCGGCAAAATTCAGACAACGGGAACGATCAGTTGATTTTAAAAATCCACTGGGCACAAAATAGGTAGAATCTCCCTTAAGCTTATGAGTTCAAAGGGAGCATTTTTCTGATAACCGATTGCATAAAATTTAAAAACGGATATTTTAATGGTATAAAATATGGCCGAAAAAGATGAGATCATTGCACACCCGCTCTCTGTAGATGAGGTTTTTTCAAAACTGGGATCAAAAAAAGAGGGCCTTCCGGATAGTGAAGTAAAAAAGAAACGTGAAAAGT
>JBEPWX010000491.1:0-3219 GCA_041642235.1 Mariniphaga sp. | reverse complement strand
AAGTAACAGGAGTAAAAGAACTGGTTGACTTTAACGTAAAAGAAATGGAAAACAGTTCGCCTGTTACCCTGCTGGTTGAGCCGGATGCTGTTTATAACAGCAGCGGTATTAATTCGTTTGCAGACCTGGCACAATTTATTAGTCCTGGTGATAACGATTATACCAACATTAATAATCCGCTTTTTAACTACTGCACCTATCATATTATTACCGGAGGAAGGTATTTAAACGATTTTGAAGGGACGGCAACAAACTATACTACATTATCTGAAATTCCATTAAATATTAATGGAGTTGGGAATGACATTTTAATTAATAAAGGTAAACAGGTTTTCGATACCATAATAAACGGAACCGACACAACCATAATTGATTACATCGGATTTTTATACGACGAAAGTAATATTATTACTCAAAGTGGTGCCATTCATCAAATAGATAGAATATTGGAACAGGTAACCCCGTCAAGGGCAACTGTAACTTTTGAATTTTGGGAAGAGCCGCTCCTTAATGAATACCGCAGAGAACCAGGGACGTACCTGATTGAGGAGAAAGAAGCTTTGTTTTTTATAGACTGGGAAGGGGGCGATTTGGTATTCACAGAAAAAGGAGAAGAACAAACATCTGCTCTTGGAAACGATTACCTGGAAATTAACGGGGATTTTAACGTTTCATATAAAATACCCAAAATCGTTCAGGGTAAATACAAAGTATTTCTGGGAGCCGAAAGATTTAATTCTGCCAATGCGTTGGTTGAAGTTTACATTGACGGAAAAAAGGTGAGCAGCTTAATCGATCTCTCGCAGGGAGGAAGTGCAAACAGTCCGTTTCAGCAAATTGAACTGGGAACCATTGATTTTAAAAGATATGAATCGCATGAAGTACAGGTAATTCCATTAATTCCCGGAAGATTTTTATGGGATTTCATTCGTTTCGAACCAATTTGAAGAAGCATACTAAAAACAGGTAATAATGGATAAACAAGGCATGAATAAACAAATAAGATACAGTTTTTTAATTGCATTTATTGCTGTAATGCTGTTAAGCCTTGCCGGTTGTAACAAACAATGGGACGAGTATTACATAGATTATCCCATAACTGTTGATGGAAATATCTGGCATGAAATTCAAAACAATTCTGAATTTTCAGAATTCGTACAAATCATTAAAGAAGCTGAAATGGATACTTTATTCAATTCAAATATAACTTATACAATTTTAGCACCTACTAATGATGCGATTGCAGGTTTTCAGGGAGGCGGGAGTTTTGATAAAACAACCCTGGCTTATCATTTCTGCTCTCATTTTATAAGTACGAGCAGTATACAAGGAAAACGACAGTTGCAAACATTAACCGAGAAATTTGCTTTGTTTGAACGAAATGGCAATGAAGTTTTTATTGATGGAGTTAAAGCTTTAGATGAAAGTCCTTTATACGAAAATGGTAAGTTTTTTACCATGGGGCAGGTTATGCAGCCCAAGCCCAATATTTATGAATATTATCAAACCACAAATCCGGTTTTTACAGCTTTTATCGATTCGCAGGACACTATTATTATCGATAAGGAAAAAAGTGAACCTCTGGGATTCGACGAAAACGGCAATACTGTTTACGATACAGTTTCAACCGTAGGTAATAAATTTGAAATGGAGTATTTTCCTATTAAACAGGAATTCAGGACGTTGTCTGGCACCGTAGTTTTTCCGCTTGAAGAAGATTATAACGAAGCACTTACTGTTATGGCACAATCATTAGGCGGAAACTATAGCAGTTATCAGGATATTCCAACTGATTGGCAGGAAGAAATATTAATTCCGCATTTGTTGTATCAGGGTGTATTCCTTAATCGTTTGGAACCCGAAGAATTTAAGTGGAAATCGCCGACTGATTCTTTAAAATTATTAAATATTCTGGGAGACAGTGTGGTAATAAATTACGTTCCAGCCGATAAAGCATTTTGCAGCAATGGGTATGCCTACAATTATGAATCCTTTGTAATTCCTGATTCATTGTACAATGGTGGGACTAAGCTTGAAGCAGAAGAACTTGTGTATTCTACAGGGCTGGACAAATTTTCGTGGGAAGATGAAGTAACTGTGGTAACTGATATTTCTGTAGCACCTAACCAGGATTTAATTCCCGGCGCCTCAAATGACTCAATTGTCAGAGTTCTTTTCCCAAGAGGTTTCGACGGTGAGTTTTCAGTGGAATTTAAAAGTCCTAAATTATTTCCCAGAAGATATGTAATGGAAGTGGCAACACACATGGATTTTGGAGGGGAGTACAATATTTACGTTAATGATGAATTAGTAAAAACTTTTGATTATTACGATTTCATTATTGGAGGCGGTATTATCAAAAGTGTAACCGGAGAAAGATTTAAACCCCGCGGAAGATTCAACTCATTTGATATGTGGGTGGATAACCTGTACGATTATGGTAGTGCAAAAATTAAAATTGAATACAACGGGCCAGGTTTTGTGGCCAATAACGGCTTTGTAATTGATTATATAAAATTTACACCCGCACCTAATTGACAGAGCAGTTTAAAGCCGTTAGAAAAACTGAAATTGATACAAATTGATGAAAAGAATTTTAACATGATAGCAAGCTATAAACACTTTTTCAAAGTGAAGAATATGCTTTTAGATAGCAGTTCATGCAACACAATAGCTTTTTTTCGCAACACAAAAATTATTGCGAAAAATACAAGACCATTCCTAAAAGAAAACAGAATGAATAATCGATGTTTCATTACAGGTTACAGAAAAATAGCGCTTGTTGTTATCGTGCTCATTCTCGGCATTTCAACAGTTGCCGGACAAGATACCCTATTTGTGAAAGGCATTGTTGTAAATAGTCAAAACAAACCAATACCAAATATTTCGGTAGGATTTGAAGGTGCAGAAGAAATGCCCACAATTACCGATGAAAAAGGAGAATTTTCACTTGTATCCTCATCGGGAAACGAGTGGCTACAGGTATCGCCATCTGACACTTATAAAAAGAAACGGGTTTTTTTAAATAGCAGAAACGAACTAAAAGTCTACCTCGCTCCAATTGATATTCAGTCCGGAGAAGATAATCTAACAGTTCTTTCGCAGGATATTCTAAAAAGAAATATGGTAGCTTCGTTTTCTTCCGTTAATACTTTGCTTCTAAAAGAAACTCCTGCGTTATCTGTCAATCAGTTTTTCCAGGGAAGGGCAGCAGGATTA
>JBEPWX010000490.1:1467-3221 GCA_041642235.1 Mariniphaga sp. | reverse complement strand
GTTTAAACTTTCTTCATGGATAGCCTTCCAGATTTCCGGATAAAACTTTCTTAAGTCGGAAAAGAATACAGGATTTATTGAATTCATAACTTTAATTCCTTCCTGCATAAATAAAAATATGGTTTCAACCACATCTCCCGAACTGGAAATTATCTGTTCATTCTGTATCTCCTTCTGCCTTGACAACTCGTTCATACATGATTTAACCAATTCTGTCTTATCCTTGAAATTTTCATAAACCGTACGTTTCGAAATTCCAAGGGAAGCAGCGATTTCATCCATAGTTACATTCCTGATACCGAACCTGAAAAACTGTTCGGTTGCTTCACCAATAATTCTTTCCCGTAAATCCATAACTTAAATTTGGCGGCAAATATAGAAGAAAACTTTTAAAACTCTGAAAGTTTTCTTAGAATTACAATTTATTAACAAAAAATATAATACAGCCATTGAACCGGCAAGTGGTTATGAGTTTATGATGCACTCTTTTTCAGAGGCAGTCTCAACAGGAAAAATCTCGGGTGTAGGTTTATAATACGGAAGAATTAAACAAACAGGGGTGACCCACAGTTATAAATACATGTTAAACTCCATAGAACAGAAACTGAATGAATCTACCAAAGAACAGAAAAGATGATTATTCGGAAGAGGCCATCGAAAAGCGGATTAAATTTCTGCAGAAATACAGTGGCTTTGAAACGAATCATCTTACTAAGAGCAACATCGATCCACAGTTGACAAAAGGTAACATTGAAAATTCAATCGGCTTTTCCCAGGTGCCGGTTGGAGCTATAGGCCCCCTAAAAATAAATGGTGAATATGCACAAGGTGAATTCTATGTACCATTAAGCACAACTGAGGGGGCACTTGTTTCTTCGTTTAACCGTGGAGCCAGAGTTATAACCCTTTCGGGCGGGGCAAATGTTGCAGTAATACGCGACAGCATTCAAAGGGCTCCGTTTTTTGAATTAAAAGATCTTTTTCAGGCACGGGATTTTATTAACTGGATAAGAAAAAAATTTGTATGGCTGCAGCAAATTGCCCAAAGCACCACAAACAATGGCAAGCTTTTAAGCTACAATGCCTTTCTGCAGGGGAAGGTGGTATTTTTGCGGCTTAACTTTTCAACAGGCGATGCCATGGGAATGAACATGGTAACAAAAGCAACACAGGAAGTCTGCAAGTACATAGCGAATGAATTCCCGGTCGTACGATACTCACTGGAAAGCAACATGGCTGTTGATAAGAAGCCGGCTTTAATTAACAGTATTCTGGGAAGAGGGAAAACTGTTTCTGCTGAAGTTGTAATTAAGAAAAATATCCTGTCAAAGTATCTTCGTACAACAGCACAACAAATAGAAAAAATCTACCATCAGCAGGTTACAGGGGGGATTCTTGCCGGCACACTTGGCATGAACGGGCACTATGCCAATGGCTTGGCAGCTTTGTTTCTTGCCTGTGGACAGGATATGGCAAACATAAGCGAATCGTGTGTTGGCTACACCAGTCTGGAAGCTATTGATGATAATTTATACATATCAATTAATCTGCCTTCGCTTGTTGTCGGTACAGTAGGAGGAGGTGTTGCTCTTCCAACCCAGCGTGAATGCCTCGAGATGATCGGTTGTTATGGAACGGGAAAAAGCAGAAAATTTGCTGAAATAGTAGCAGCTACTGTTCTTGCCGGAGAGATATCCCTTGAAGCATCAATTGTTGCCGGTGATTTTGTATCTGCTCATGAAAAGTATGGCCGG
>JBEPWX010000490.1:0-1457 GCA_041642235.1 Mariniphaga sp. | reverse complement strand
TATCGAACTTGCTCTTCCTTTTCGGGTGAGGCTTATTAGACACGACATTTTACCCGTTAGCAACCCTTTAAATACAGGAAAACTTGATTTTTTATACTTCTCGCTCAGAATTGAGACATAAAACGAATCGAACGGCATATTGTGCATGCTTTTCACTCTGAATCCATGTTTGTGGGCCAAAAGCCGTATGTTCTTTGGTGAAAAATGCCAAATGTGACGTGGCACATCCCATGCTGCCCAGAACTCCCTGTATTGATGTGCATCGAAAGAGGTACGGTTTGGAACTGCAATTATCAACTTACCATCGGGCTTAAGTAAACGGTAAAAAGTTTCCATGTTTTCAGTTAAACGATGAATATGCTCCAACACATGCCACAGAGTTATGACGTCAAAACCTGAATCCTGCAAAAGGAACAACTCCTTATTGGGTTTTAAACTGAGGTTAAATTTTTCTTCTGCAAATTGCCGGGCATCCGCCATTTTTTCAATGCCTGTTACATGCCAGCCGTGTGAATTCATTTCATCCAAAAAATAACCTGTGCCTGCACCTACATCCAGAACAGTTCCTTTCTTAATACCGGAGGCTTTTTCTACTAACCTTCTTTTTCTTCCCAGCATAAACTTCCGAACCTGGTGGTAAAGGAAATTTATAAAACCTTTGCTGGTATTGGAATGAGAAATATAATTTTCCGACTGGTAATACCTCCCGATATGCTCTTCATCCATTGCATTGACCGTAATCTTTAGTCCACACCCATTGCAATGTATTAAATCGAATTGCTCACCTGATACAAAAAAATCGGTGACGGTTAAATAATGAGAAAAATCATCTTTATCACATACAGGACAACTACTGATCTGGATTTGTGACATAAAAATTTATTTTATTCGAAACCTGACATCCACCTGATAAGAGACTGTAATTTTCTGCACCTGTTCAATGCTTTCATAGTTAGTATCAGCAGCAAGCATTCTGCTTTCAGCTTTAAAAGGCACACCATAACCGTTATTTATTTCCGAAATCAAAAGCACTTCTCCAAGTTCCTCTCCCAGGCTCTCCAGCATCCAGATAGCCTTTTGCCGTGCATTTTTGAGTGCATCCGACCTTATTTTTTTACGGATACTATCTATATTGGAATGCTCAAAACCCCCTATATTCATGCTTTTTACTCCTCTTGCATCAAGCAGTGAAATAAGTTGGTTTACCTTTTTGAAGTCAGTTATTTTTACCTGAAGCTGTTTACTGAATAAAAATTCTTTACCCTGTTCCCGCCAATAATTCCCAATGTTTCCTACCCTTACATCGTTCTTCTCAATTCCTGCTTTGCGAAGGCTCTTGATTACATCGTCTTCAATTTTCTCAAGCTGAACTTTAGTCTTGTAATCCTTTGGTTCTTTTTTCTTCTCAAATTCCTCTTCCCAATATTCCTGAATTCCAATGTAAAGGATCATTTCAT
>JBEPWX010000489.1:0-3228 GCA_041642235.1 Mariniphaga sp. | reverse complement strand
ACATCAAATTAAACGATATAGATGGTTCTGTTAAAAACTATTTTATTGATACCGGAGATTTTTTGATAAAAAAGGTAAAGATGCATGTAGAATCACAAGGTCAGGAAGTGGTGGTTGAACAAAACATAATCGACTATAAAAATGTGGACGGCATTATGATGCCAGGAAAGATTGAATCAAAAAACCCCGGGGGAACCGCAATTATTACCTTTAATGAAATTAGTTTTAACGATAACATCGATGATACAGAGTTTAAAATGCCAGAATAATCAGTAGAAGCATAAAAATTTAATCGACTGTCTCAACAAAGGGACAGTTTTTTTTCTGCTTATTCTTTCGGAGTTAGTCTGATAACTTTATCCGGATTATTCAATACCACGTATATGGCACCGTCAGGTCCGGAGCTGACATCCCGCACCCGGCCTCCACCTTTAAATATAACCTGTTCATGGATAACCCGATTGTCGGCCAGCTGAAGTAAACGTACTTCCTCATATTTTAATGCCCCTACCAGCAGCCGGTTTTCCCATTTTTCAAAAGCCTCGCCGGTATAAAAATCAAGACCACATACAGCAATTGATGGTTTCCAGTATAGATTAGGCTGTTCCATTCCAGGCATATGGGTTAACTCGGTTATAATGGTTCCATTATAATTTCTTCCATAGGTAATTGTTTCCCATCCATAATTTTTCCCCGCTTCAATCAGGTTCAATTCATCGCCTCCCATGGGGCCATGCTCTGTTGTCCATAGTTTTCCGGTTTTGGGATGAATGGCCATGCCCTGAATATTTCTGTTTCCAAGGCTGAAAACTGATTTCATGGCACTGTTATCATAAAGGAATGGATTATCTTCTGGAATTGACCCGTCTTTGTGGATGCGGTGAACTTTCCCGTTGGGGAGTGAATAATCCTGTGCTTGGTACCCTGCTCCCCTGTCACCAATGGCAAAATAAAGATAGCCCCAAGGATCAAAAACAATACGGCATCCATAATGATGGCGGGTAGTACGATAGGTTTCCGGTGGTGCTTCAAATAAAATCTGCTCGTTGGTCCAGGAATTGTTTTCAATCTTTCCACGAACGATTCTTGTCATTGCCGGAGGCCTTTCACCTTCAAAATTTTTCAATGCATGGCTATATGCCAGGTATATCCACCCATTCCGTTCATATTCAGGGTCAACGGCTACATCAAGTAATCCACCCTGTCCTTCATGAAGCACCTCAGGTATATTACGTATAGGTTCAGCCTGAAGCTGCCCGTTTTTAACTATCCGCAACCGGCCAGGTCGTTCTGTAATAAGAGCAGTATTTTCATCAATAAAGTCAATAGCCCATGGTATTTCCAGATTTTCGGCAAACGGTTCAGCTATCATAAAATAATCCATCGTTTCAACGGTTTCCGGAATCGGTGGCTTTTCAATACCCTCCTTCTTTTCCACTTCCCGAATGTAACCGACAATAGCTCTTATCTCCTCATCGGAAAGAGAATTTTCGTACGAAGGCATTCCCAGGTGAGGGATGCCATGTTTTATATTACGGGTAATGTATCCATTTTCAGCACCAAATTGCCAGACACCATCGATGAGACTTGTAGCATTTCCACCATTCAAATCAGAACCATGACACTGAGCGCAATATTGCTGATATAAAGCAGGTGCATCGGGTTGAGCAACTATTCTACCAGGAAAAAAGACAGGTAGCATGAACAATAAAAGTTTAACGGCTTTAAAATTTGATGAACTCATTTGGAAAATGATTATTAATTCTATCAGTATATAAAAAACCAGAGGTGAAAAAGTTTACACTTAATGCGAATTTTTGTTCAAATAAGACAAAATATAAAAGCAAGATTGTTAAAAATGATGAGAATAAAGACAGAAATCAAAGGATTTTAGCGATGCTATCCCACAACAGACAAGAAGTTTTATCCCAGCTGAACTTACTTTTTTGTATAAATCCTTTTTTAATGAGTTCGGCTCTCAAATCCGGACTAGCAGCCACTTTTTCCATTGCCTTCGCAATTTGTTCCACTTTTGACGGATTTACATATAACACAGCATCCCCTCCGACTTCAGGCATTGAAGTAGTATCGGAGCAGATCACCGGCACACCCGCACTCATCGCCTCAGCGATAGGGATTCCAAATCCTTCGAAAAAAGGAACATATGTGAGTGCAAGTGCTGCACTGTAAATCCTGTTCAATTCTTTTTCCGAAATTCTTCCGGTAAAAATCACATCATCTTTGAAATACATGGTCTCAAGAATTTCAAAAATTTCGGCTGTTTTATGCATTTCACTCCCTACAATTATTAATTTCACCTGGCGGGAGGTATTTTTGCGGTACAATTCAAAAGCACGCAGAAGTCCCGCAATATTTTTGCGTGGATGCAACGCTCCCACATATAAAAAATAAGCGAATCCACCGGAATATTTTTCCCTGATAAACTCCTGCTCCTGAAGTGAGGATGGTTTAAACCCTTCATTAACTCCATCATAAACAACATCAATTTTTGAAGGATCAATTCCAAATGAACCCGCAATGTCATTTTTCGAATAAACAGATACAGTAGCGATACGTGAGGCCTTATGTGCAAAACGGGGGAAAAAATAAGAGTAATACCTTTCTTTCATCCAGGGGATATCTTCAGGACGGTGCCAGAAGCTAATATCATGAATCACAGCAAGCTGAGGAACATTTGTTTTTAGTGACAAATAACCATCGGGAGATAAAAACAGATCAGCTCTGTGCTTTTTCAAAACGGAAGGAATGCGATGTTCAAACCACAGATAAAAAAGAAACGGATGCCGGGCAGGAGGTCCAATTACCACCGGTGTTACATTATCAGAAAAAATAAATTCTTTGGAATAAGATCGGTCAAAAATGAATATAAATTCATGTTCAGGATGATTGCAGACAATTCGCTTTACAGTTTCCAGAGTGAACCAACCTATTCCTTCTAATTTGTTTTTTAGCAGCAGCCTTGTATTTATTGCAATCCTCATAATTTAAGTTGAAATTGCCATGCTGCATTCAAAAATAATAACAACCAAATCAAATTCCCATGGCAATTCCATCAGTTACTCCTAATAATTATAAATTTTAATGAGATGAAAATAAATATAAAATTCCAATATCTTTGCTGTAAATCTAAAATTAATGAAACGAACAGTATGTATTCTTTTAACAGGAATGAATCAGCCTCGGCAATTGTAATTAGCCATCCGATGC
>JBEPWX010000488.1:0-3229 GCA_041642235.1 Mariniphaga sp. | reverse complement strand
TCCCATTCTTTCAGAATCTACCTCCGCCCGGGATTCCAGCAAGTCCAATCCACGAATGGCATTCCACAGTTCTACGCCTGCAGGATTATATCCCCGGCTATACCAGTTAAACCATCCATTGGCATAACATCCCCAATGATGACCGCGCACTTCTCCAAATTGAATGGTTTCAATGATCAGACAAACAAATCCCAATTCAGCAAATTTTGCAGGATATGGCTGATAACGGACATTCTGTGTTGGTGAGTGACCATTTACATATAGAATTGCCGGAGCAGGCTGATCAATATTATCTGGTATATACAGATGAGTGGGCACATACAAACCAGGTATCGATTCATAATGGAGCTTTTCAATCCGATAGCCATCACGCTGAATCGTTCCGGTCAGGGTCACATTTAAATCTGTTTTTTCTTTTTCTGCGTAATCCTGTATACCCATCATCTCGATAAACTCTTCATGCCTTTTAGGGCGTACCTTTTCCCAGTCAGCTGTAGAATTAAATTCCGAAAGAGCATTATCTGTTATTTCGGCTGCTACTTTTGACAGATAGGCCCGGATGTTATTTAATTGTTCCGGTTCATTTTCTGTTGTCGGATTATTCGCATTTATCGTGCATCCGGTAATATATAAAAAAATTACAAACAGTGTTGGAATCGCGAATTTTGTCATATCAGTATTTTATTTCAATTTTTAATTTGTCCTTTCCGAACCATTTCACCAATCTGAGCAATCGTAACATATTCCACGTCGTGCTTCTCATTAATATGTAAAATTGCCTTTTGTAAATTATGCGGTACGTTGCTCCGGTAATCATGACATCCTATAATTGCATAATCAGATGAACTTAACCGTTCATCTATTTTATTCAGGATAAAATCCAGTTCATTATCAAGATAAACACATGTTGACAACAAAGTAAGCTGTCTGCCTCCATCAATTTGCCAAACATTATTATCAAGGTGATCTATATCATTTATACCTATTACATTCCGAAGTTTATCTTCTGAAAAAAGAAAGTTTTTGATGCCCAATTCATCAATTAAAAATATAAGGTCTTCAATACAATAATGATTATCATTTGAATCACCTCCTCCGTAGCGAAAGGTCCGGGGCATCGGCAAACCGGATTTAATAATTTCATCTTTTGCTTGTTTTAACCACTCCATTCTTCTTTCGATGTCCTTAAAAGAGCTGAAATCGTCGGGATGATCCATAATGAACCATTTAAAGTGTGCATGCAATGAAAATTCATCGGTTAGCTTTCGGGCAGGAAAGTGCTTTTCTGCCATTGCTTTTACTTCAATATGTTCCTTATCGACAATAATAAGCCATGTAAAAGGGATTTCGTACTTTACACACACATTTATAATATCCTGTGTATATTCCCCCTGAAACTGTTCAAAATCCCTGGGAGTAAAATAAGCTTCGGTATCAGCTGAAAAAGCAACATATTTTTTAGATTTAACAGGCTGGTTTTGAAAGTTATTATTCGTTTTAACTTCTCCAAACACTACAATAGAAATAAAAACGAAAAATGTTATTGTAATAATCTTACTCATATTTCTCAAATAAACTTTCACCGGCACAATACCAATTCAATCATTTAAAGGTACATATTCATCCATTCGTATGTTTTCTTTTCAGCTGTTGGATGTACACTATGTCCGGTGCCATGGTTATAGAGTTCAATTTTCCCTTTGTTTTTATCATATAACTCATAAACCGGCTTTACAGCCTCAACATAAGGACGACTAATTTCCCCATCGGCTGAATCACCACCAATCAGTAAAAATGGTTTGGGTGCTGCAAGCGACAACACTTCGTGATGGTGATGACCGAAATCATGGATATCCTTGCCCAGATACCATACGGCATCCCAGTTTGAAAAATCAATTCCAATACCTCCTTCATTGCTGACTATTACTTTCACACGATCATCAAAAGCTCCAAGATAAAATGCTTCCTTTGCTCCCAGCGAGTGACCCAGAGTTCCAATTCTTTCGGAATCTACTTCCTCAAGCGATTCAAGAACATCTAAAGCCCGTTGTGCATCAAAAAGCATTTTTGCCATGCCTTTGGAATTGGGATGTCTTTCCTGGAAAAGCCGGGTCATTTCTTCATAACTCCGTTCATTTCGTTCGTGCCATAAAAAACACATCGGACAAATTACTACATATCCTTGTTTTGCCATATTGTATCCAAAGGCCACAATTTTACCTTTTTCAACACCTGAAATATATAACATTTGATTATCGCTGGTGGAATGAAGTGCTACAATTCCGGGCAATGGTGAATTTATATTACGTGGTCTGAGCAGGTAAGCACGAACTATTATTCCGGGTTCTCCTTCATATTCAATCAACTGCCGAATGAGTCCTTCGGGATAATCTTCCTTTATGACTTTGATTTTAGGGATTGAAGGATTAGAATTCAGTGCGCCTAAATAATTCAACCACCTTTCTTTTATTCTTTCTCGCTGCTTTTTCCATTTCGCCAGGGTTCGAATGGGCTTTCCTTTTGAATCTATCAAAATGGGGTCTAACGGATCAACTGGATTCAGCTCAAATTTTTTTGCACCATACACATAAATACCCATGCTGGCATATAATGTGGAAAGCAGGAATTTTCTTCTGTTAAAATTTGATGCCATAAAACTACCTGTTAGATTTTGGCTATAAAGTTAGAAAAAAACGGTTCCTTTCGAAATCTTTCATTTACAAAATAAACAAAAAAAATAAATTAATTATATTTACCATCAAAAGATAACGAAAGTATTAGAATTTAATGAAAAAAATATCAGAAATAGCATCAGCTGGTTTTATTTTATTAAGTATTCTCTTCTTTTACAGCTGTACAACTAGAAGTAATCACCTGACTATCGGGTTCGGAAAAGTCAATATTTCAGAAGCAGGAATATATGAAGATCCGGTTTCTGTTGACCACTCACAAGCTTCAACAGAAAAATTTCGCAGAGAAGAAAAATTTGCTATTTCCGACAGAGTTGAAGGCCGGTGGAGACCAGGTTCGGGTGGGACACGAAAGCTCGTTGATTCCATTTATGTGTCAGCTATGTATGGAGAGGATAAAAATGGGGCATGGTCAATTATAACATTAGATGAAACACTGTTAAGATATAAACAGCTGGATCATTTAAAATATCCGTTGATTCATGAATTAGGATTAAAAAATGAACGGCTTTTATTCCTTCCAACTCATGGACATGCTA
>JBEPWX010000487.1:0-3231 GCA_041642235.1 Mariniphaga sp. | reverse complement strand
ACATGAATATCTTAGAAGTATGATATTAAGAACTACCCTCTCAAATACTACAGCACATAAAAAATTCAGCAAAATCAGTTCATCAAGAGCAAATATGAATGTTTTTATTGATGTTAATAAAATTTTTAGTTTCCGGAATGAACTTTTTTCTGAAGTTCTTTTAAAACCTATAAACAAAGCTGAAAAAAATATTCGCAAATTTGGAATGATTAACTGGCAGATGCAATATGACAAATCAGTATTTTTCAATTCTGTGGCTGTTTCTTTTCAACCTGTTTCAGGTGAAGAGGCCAAAACGACCTGGCAGAGTGTAATTGGCACCAATATTAAACTAAAACCTCACCTGATGAAAAACCATACCGATGAATCATCAAAGGATTTAATAATTCAGGATGCTCAAAACAATTTATTGCAAGTTACAGGCTCAGGGAGAGTACGCTGGAATATTCCACTTTCGGGTCCAATACTTTCTGAAATTCATCAGGTTGATGTTTATAAAAATGGTAAGCTTCAGTATCTTTTTAATACAAGAGAAAAACTTTACCTTATCGACCGAAATGGAAACAATGTAAAAAATTTTCCGGTAACATTATTTTCTCCGGCTACAAATGGGGTTAATGTTTTTGATTACGACAAAAATAGAAATTATCGCTTCTTTCTTGCAGGAGAAGATAAAAAGATATACGCTTTCGATCAGGAAGGAAAAATTATCAAAGGTTGGGATTTCGATGAAACCGGTCAGGAAGTATCTACACCGGTACAGCATTTTCGGGTTGAAGGTAAAGATTATATAGTATTCAAAGACAAATCAGATATATATATCCAGGACCGTCAGGGAAAAAAACGCATGTCTGTTCCTACCCGGTTTGAAAATTCAAAAAATCCGCTGGTTTTAAATTTAAATGGCCAGCCTAAAATAGTGACAACGGACAAGAACGGAAAAGTATTTTACATTCATTTTGATGGGAAAATAGAAGAAAAGAAAACTGCCAGGTTTAGTGAAAACCATTTTTTTACAGTTGAAGATCTGGATGGAAATAATGTCCCGGAATTTATATTTGCCGATGGGAATGAAATTACGGTCCTAAAAGAAAACGGTAAAAAAATTTTTAGCAGGAAGTTTAACAATCCGCTAATTCATAAACCAGAGATATATTCCTTTACTGCTAAGCAGAAAAAAGTGGGCATAACCGATGCGGCAACCAATCGTATTTATTTAATTAATCCGGATGGAAAACTACACAAGGGATTTCCCTTACAGGGAAACAGCGAATTTTCAATTGGAAAAATTAACGAAAATTCAGAAGGATTAAACCTGATAGTGGGAAGTGAAGGAGGCTTGTTATATAATTATACATTAAAACCTCATGCTGGATTCTAATGATAATTACCTTTAAAATCAAGATAAATTATCTTGTACTAAATATAAATTACCAAAATGAATCCTTTTCTCTTTAAGTCGTTTAATTGACAATTTGCAATTATTGAACTATGTAATTTTTAAATGGAATGGTCAATAGACAAACTAAACCCGAGAAATTGAAATGAGTTACTACGACTAAACCCCTTAGGTCTCCCAAAATAATTCATTAATCCTATCTGTTGCCTGAGATAATCCGTATTCTCAAGTTACCAGTCATAATACCAAATTAGGCATTATCGATTCATAATTAATAATTTCTGCCTTACTGTCCCGATAAAAAATTATTAAATAGTTTTTAGCTACTCCCGATAATTCTCTTTAAATCTTAATTTTTTAGACAAATACCTTAAAGATGTTTCCACCCCTGGGCCTGAAGCGGGATTTCAGATCCGCCGAGAGTGATCAGATTGATACCCTGCGAAGATTCAGTGATCTGACCAATGATAGTGAAATCGGGATCGTTCCCTATTTTTTTAGCATCTTCAGGTGCCAGGGTAAATAGCAGCTCATAATCTTCGCCTCCATTGAGAGCAGCAACCAGCGGATTAATGTTCAATTCTCCGGCCATTTGTTTGGTCTGGTTGTCCATTGGTATTTTTTCTTCATATAACCTGCACCCTACCTTTGAATTTTTACAAAGGTGCATGATTTCAGAAGATAGGCCATCGGAGATATCAATCATTGAGGAAGGTTTAATTTGTAATTTTTCGAAGGCATTTATCACATCTACACGCGCTTCAGGCTTCAACTGTCTGGCCAATATATAATCGTAACCCTGTAACTGAGGTTGCATTTCCTGGTTCACTTTAAATACTTCATTTTCACGTTCAAGAAGCTGAAGGCCCAAATATGCACCACCTAAATCGCCTGAAACACATAATAGATCACCTGGACGGGCACCACCGCGATAAACCAGATCTTTTTTGTTGGCTTCACCCAATGCACTAATACTGATTGTCAAGCCTGTGAGGGAGCTGGTAGTATCACCTCCAATTAAATCGATTTCATAGTTTTCACAAGCAAGGTAAATTCCTGAATACAATTCTTCAACCGCCTCCACCGAAAACTTACCTGATAAGGCCAGGTTGACCGTGATTTGACGCGGTCGGGCATTCATGGCATAGATATCGGAAAGATTTACTATCACTGCTTTATATCCCAAATGTTTAAGCGGCACATACATCAGGTTAAAATGAACACCCTCGGTAAGCAAATCAGTAGAAAAAACAACACATTTATTCCCATAATCCATCACAGCAGCATCATCTCCTACCCCTTTAAATGTAGTATTATTTCTTAACTGAATATTTTTTGTTAACCTCTCAATCAACCCAAATTCACCCAATTCCGCTATCCGTGTGTGTTTTTTATCGTTGTTCATTCTTGCTCAATTATAATTTAATTCAGTAATGTTTATGCTTTAACAACGGCAGTACAATAAATCTCCCTTAATACGAAGCTTACCGAACCCCTAACTTATTTCTTTGTTAATAAAAGACAATTAAGTATTCAATAGTTTTTTATAAGAACAAAATTACCTATACTTTTATATCTTTGCAATTTATTTGTAAACAGTCTCAATAAACGGATTGTTAATAACAAAAAGGGATTGAAATGACAGAACAAGATAAAATATTATCGGAAGTAACCCAGGGAGAATACAAATACGGGTTTTTCTCTGATATAGAAACAGATATTATTGACAGAGGTTTGAACGAAGATGTGATCAGGACAATTTGGGAGAAAAAGAAAGAGCCTGATTTCATGCTTGAATTCCGTTTAAATGCATACCGGAAATGGCAGAAAAT
>JBEPWX010000486.1:0-3231 GCA_041642235.1 Mariniphaga sp. | reverse complement strand
TACTTGCTTTAAGTACATCAAGTTGCGCTTTTGCCCAGCTAAAATTACCCATATAGTATCCCAGTTTGGCTTTTTTCAGTTTCACATCATCGCCCAGGGAATTGTTTTTATTGGCATCAATCACCTGCGAATAGATCAGGGTAGCTTCCCATGGGTCACCTGCAAAAACATGAATATCGGCCATTTTTGCTTTCAACATGCCCGATTCCTCAGCTTTGAGCCTGGGTATTTCCAATCCTTTTTCAAGTACGGCTAATGCCTTTTCAGTTTCACCCAGGTAAAATGCCAGCAAATGGGCATAATCATTTACCAGTCCAAGAGTTCCTGAATGGTATCCCAGCATATCCAGCCCGTTACTGAAATTTTCAGCAAGCTGCTTCCCATCTGTTTGTTCTTCTGCATCCCCTGTAGTGAACCGAAGATAAGATGCATGAAGATTCTGGACGAAGGCAGGAACATAGAATGGCGTATTTTCACCTTTTTCAGTAAGGTAATTAAATGCACGTTCGGCCTCATTGTACATTTTATTATTCATGGCCATTTGCCCGAGCTGAAAGATATGAGTATCTTCCTGTTCTGTACGTCGGTCGAGTGCTATGGATTGTCTTAAGGCACCTGCAAACTGCTTTTCCTGAAGAAAGAACCAAATAAGCAGCCGGTTGTAGGCAGTTACATTTGGTTCCGACTGAATTCGTTTCAGGATCTGAGAGCGGAAGCCACTGCGCAGACCATCATCCACATCAATACGCATAGCTGAGGCAAGGGCGCTTTGAACCCGGTTAATCTGAGACTCATCTTGTCGTATCAGGTTTAAATATTCCTCCAGCATCTCATCGTAATTCCGCAGGTAAAGATTAGCTCTTGCAAGTTCGTAATTAAACTGCTCCTGGGGAATGGATTCCCGTCCTTTAAGGTACACCTTCTTCGCCCATTCATATTCCTGCCACTGCAAAAAAGCATTGGCAGTGACTAAATAATTCCCTTTCCTGGGTGGGGTCACTTCCAGTGCCTGACTGTATTTTTCCTGTGCTTCTGTTGTTTTTTTCTGTGCCTTCAATAAATATCCCCAGTGAATGAACAACTCCGGATTAGGTGTCTTCTGTTTTTTTACCTCCTTTTGGATTTGTTCATCAGCCTCCTTATATTGCTTCAATTCAATCAGCGATGTAAGGTAAAGTCTGAAATAATATCCATTACGTGACAGTTCATAAACTTCAAGCAATAAAGGAGCTGCTTTTTCAAACTCTTTTGCATTGTAGTATGACAAAGCCAGTTTTGAAGTGGTTTGAATTTCATTCTGCCTGTTCTGTGCCTGGATAGCATTCAGGTTAAAAATGAGAAGGAATATAAAAATGAAATATTTTAATTTTTTGTAAATCATACTGCAAAAATAACATGTAAAACTAATATTTGGTTTTAAGTGTTACTTTTTACTTTAAACATTTAGATTTACTTTTGTATCAAAGAAGAAAATTATGGCCAAAGAGTTGAAAGAGCGGGAGCGGTTGCCCCGATGGATGAAGATGAAGATGCCTAAAGGTGAAAGTTATTCAAAGGTGAAGAATCTGGTTGAAAAACATGGATTGCATACAATTTGCACCAGTGGAAACTGCCCTAATATTGGTGATTGTTGGAGCAGAGGCACTGCAACTTTTATGATTTTAGGCGATATCTGTACCCGTCGCTGTAAATTTTGTGCCGTAAAAAGCGGCAGGCCACTTGCTCCCGATTTGAAGGAGCCGGAGAAACTTGCCGAATCAGTACGGATTATGGGGGTGAAACATTGTGTAATTACTTCAGTCGATCGTGACGATCTGGACGATCAGGGAGCTGAAATATGGGCAAGGACGATAACCGAAGTTAAAAAAGTGAATCCTGATACCAGAATTGAAGTACTGATTCCCGATTTTCGCGGCAAACAAGAACTTATTCAACAGGTAATAAATGCCGGGCCCGATGTGATTTCTCATAATCTGGAAACAGTGGAACGATTGACTCCTTTTGTACGGTTTGCCTCCAAATACCGCCGCAGCCTTGACGTAGTTAGGTATGTTGCTCAAAATTATAAAATTGCCAAATCGGGTATTATGCTTGGATTAGGGGAAAAGCATGAGGAAGTACTGCAAACTATGGATGACCTGTTGGAGGCCGGTTGTAAGGTGATGACCATCGGCCAGTACCTGGCACCTACATCCACTCATATGCCGGTTGTAGAATATATTAAGCCCGAGCAGTTTACCGAATACCGTGAGATAGGAATGGGCAAAGGTTTTAAATTTGTAGAAAGTTCACCGTTGGTTCGAAGTTCTTACCGGGCTGAAGAGCATGTGAAAGCATAAGGAAAATAGGGAATTGAGATTTATGATTTAAAAATAGAAACAAAGAATAGTATTCCGGTTGTTATGTGAACGATTTAATTATTTAAGTTATTCAATTAAAATTGCACATGCGATAATCATTTTTTGTTCAAAAATAGTTTTATAAAAGTTTCCAAAAAAGTGGCTGCATTTAATTACATCGATTTAGGTATAAAGGATTATAAGGAGTGCTGGAATATGCAGGAAGAGCTGCTTTCAGGAATTATTGCCGATAAAAGGAGTAATGGTATCCCTTCGCAAAAGAATTATTTTTTGCTTGTGGAACATCCCCATGTATACACACTGGGTAAAAGCGGCGATGAGAAAAACCTGCTGGCACAGGAAGAATTCCTGAAAAAAATTCAGGCTACCTTTTATAAAATCAATCGCGGAGGTGACATTACCTATCATGGACCGGGGCAGATTGTCGGGTATCCCATCTTAGATCTGGAAAATTATGATATTGGAGTGCGGGAGTATATAGAGAAAATGGAAGAGGCTATTATAGCCACAATTGCAGAATATGGTCTTATTGGAAGTCGTAAGGAAGGTGTTACTGGTGTGTGGCTTGATTCCACGCATCCTTCACGTGCCCGTAAGATATGTGCTATAGGTGTTCGTGTCAGCCGTTTTGTTACTATGCATGGCTTTGCACTTAATGTTAACACCGATATGCAATATTTTACATATATTAACCCCTGTGGATTAACTTTTGGGGTTACTTCTATAAAACAGGAACTTTGTAGAGAGGTGCCGATGGAGGAAGTGAAGGAAATTCTGAAACAGAAATTTAATAATTTCTACTAAGTACATGACAAAAATTTACAGTATTTTTTAAATTCATCTATATTATTGTTATAAAGCAAACTAGCAA
>JBEPWX010000485.1:2906-3238 GCA_041642235.1 Mariniphaga sp. | reverse complement strand
GGACTGATTACTGAACCCGGTGATGTCAGCACCCTGACCACCAACAACTATCTCTTTTTCTGCAACGCGTGGAGCTACAAGGGCATCCGCCTTGCTTTCCAACGTTTGGGCATTAAGCATCAATGTGCAGGGTGCAAGGAGGAGGATCATGATTAAATGTTTCATCGAATTAGGTTTTATCATTAATCCAAAGATATTCACTTAATACCGAAAGAATGAAATTTAGAAATGGTTTTTTATGTGCAGGTGGTGATTTTAATGATTACAACAGCAGATAGCTTTGCATGTGATCAGCTTTTTTGACCGGAAAGGGCTGGATGGATTCCAGGCCA
>JBEPWX010000485.1:0-2896 GCA_041642235.1 Mariniphaga sp. | reverse complement strand
GCAGATATTTAGTTACTGCATTTGGGCAATGTTGGTTTGTGATGCTTTTTATGATCTTGGTATTTAATTGGTTCAGTTATTTTGTCTGATGATTTCATCGACGGTTGCCTCTGAAGTCGAATTCTGACTGATGAATAGCTAAGTTGACATCATAAAGAGGAAAAGGAGAAAAGAAATAAAATGTTCGACAACATTTTTCTTCTTTCAAACTTATTTATAAATTGCAGCACAGTTCAGCACAGTGTCTGTTGGATGAGTTGAGGCTTTAATTACTTGGTAATAAGAGATAAGTGGGTTTTGATACCAGTTGGTGATAATTTTTATAATTTAATAAACTATAGTATGGCAGGCAGATTAATCGGGAGGCTACCCAAAGTAGGTATCCGGCCTGTGATTGACGGACGTGAACGGGGCGTGCGTGAGTCACTTGAAGTTCAGACAATGAATATGGCAAAAGCTGCTGCAAAACTTATCGAAGGTAATCTTCACTTTCCGGGAGGAGAGAAAGTTGATTGTATAATCTCAGAAACCATTGGAGGTGTAGCGGAAGCAGCAATTTGTGCCGATCAGTTTGAGCGCGAAGGTGTAGGAGTGTCATTAACTGTGACACCATGTTGGTGCTATGGTACGGAAGTAATGGATTCTAATTCCATGATTCCAAAAGCAGTCTGGGGATTTAACGGAACCGAACGTCCGGGTGCTGTATATCTGGCAGCAGCTCTGGCAGGATATACTCAAAAAGGCTTGCCTGCATTCGGAATTTATGGTCATGATGTGCAGGATGCAGGAGATGAAAATATCCCCGAAGATGTAAAAGAAAAGATTCTGAGGTTTATAAGAACCGGACTTGCTGTAGCACAGATGAAAGGTAAATCATATCTGTCATTAGGATCTACTTCCATGGGTATAGCCGGTTCAATGGTAAATCCGGATTTCTTCCAGGAATATCTTGGAATGCGTACTGAGTTTGTAGATATGATAGAAGTAAAGCGTCGTCTGGATGAGGAGATTTACGATAATGTTGAATTTGAAAAGGCAATTGCCTGGACACGTGATAATTGCCTGGAAGGTGAGGACAGAAATAAACCAGAAAATCAGAGCGACCGGAACAGACGAGACTGGGAATGGGAAATTGTTGTAAAAATGACACTAATTTTTCGGGATCTGATGATAGGAAACCCGAAGTTGAAGGAAGCCGGTTATGGGGAAGAAGCTCTTGGAAAAAATGCTATAGCCGGCGGTTTCCAAGGTCAACGACAATGGACTGATTATTATCCAAATGGTGATTTTTCGGAAGTAATTCTGAATACTTCATTTGACTGGAACGGTATACGGGAAGCGTTTGTATTTGCTACGGAAAACGACAGCCTCAATGCAGTTCCTATGTTATTTGGACACTTACTGACCGGTACTGCACAGATTTTTTCTGATGTGCGTACCTATTGGAGCCCTGAGGCAGTAAAACGTGTTACAAGAAAAAATCTCTCGGGCATTGCAGAAGGAGGTATTATCCACCTTTTAAATTCCGGTGCCACTACTCTTGACGCCACCGGCCAACAGCTGGACAATGATGGTAATCAATTAATGAAACCTTTTTGGAATATAACCGAAGAAGATGTTGAAAGATGCTTGAAGAATACCCGCTTTTGTCCAGCAAACAAGGAATATTTCAGGGGGGGTGGCTATTCGAGCCAGTTTAAAACAGCAGGTCAGCTGCCGGTAACCATGTCAAGAGTTAACCTTGTTAAAGGCATCGGCCCTGTTCTTCAGATTGCCGAAGGATTTACAGTTGATATAGAAGATGATATTCATAAGGTGCTCAACAACCGCACAGATCCAACATGGCCAACTACCTGGTTTGTTCCTAAACTGACAGGTAAAGGTGCTTTTAAAGATGTTTATTCCGTGATGGCCAATTGGGGAGCAAATCACGGGGCAATCAGCTTTGGACATATTGGTGCTGATTTAATTACTCTGGCTTCAATGCTCCGCATTCCTGTTTGTATGCATAATGTCGATGAGAATTTAATTTTCCGGCCTAGTGCATGGAATGCTTTCGGAGATGAAAAAGAAGGTGCTGATTATCGGGCCTGTAATAATTATGGACCACTTTATAAATAATTTAAAACGAGTTGCCCGGAAGAGAAAATTTCTTTTCCGGGCTACTATTATAATTAAAGTAACTGGCTTTTAAAATCAAACGATAAGGGTGAAAAATATTATCTTATATTTTTACTTTTCATTAGATGTTTTAATTAAACTACATTTTTTTGATGCATAAGAAAAATTTTATGCTTTTTTGCTATCAATTTTTAAATTATTTTTAGTGGCAAAAGCAATTTTTAGTATTTCGAAAAAAACCGGGCAAACAAAAATCCAGCAATTGATTTATGCTATCTCAGAGGCTATTGCAAGTGGTCAACTTAAAGAAGGTGATATACTTCCATCAGTAAACCAGCTTAGTAAAAATTCAGGTTTCTCTCGTGATACTGTTTTTAAAGCTTATAAAATTCTGAAAGAGAGGAGCCTAATTGAGTCAGCACCAGCTCGTGGCTATTATGTTACTGGAGGCTCATTCAAAATTTTAATGTTACTTGATGATTTCAGTGCATTTAAAGAACAATTGTATAGAACGTTTCGTAACAATTTGCCCGAATCATATTCTGTTGATTTGCTTTTTCATCATTACAACCGGGAAGTTTTTGCTCAGCTTGTTCAGAATAGCCTGGGCAGATACAGCTTTTATATCATCATGAATATCGATTATAACGGAATGGATCCAGAGCTGGAAAAAATAGATTCCGATAAATTACTAATTCTTGATATGGGAATGCCCACCTCCGGTAATATCAGTTATATAGTGCAGGATTTTAGTTGTGCCGTTGAAAGGGTTATG
>JBEPWX010000484.1:0-3251 GCA_041642235.1 Mariniphaga sp. | reverse complement strand
AAATTCCACATCGGCATCAATAAAGCATATCAGTTTCTTAAAATCGGGGTTCCGTAACAGGAATTCATTGTCCGAATCGTGACGCATAGTGCTTATCATCGATCCAATGAAACCACTGAGATCATCTACATTGGCACATTCCCTGCGATAGGAACTTAATTTTACTCCAAAAGTTGGTTTGCGGGGAAGACGACCTGACCTGGTGTGGAATACATTGATGGGAAAATTGGAAATCATACCTCCGTCAACAAACTTAACTTTGTCAGGAATGGTGCCAAAATAATAGGCTTCAGTTATCCATTTTGCATTGGCCGGTTTGCCTGCCTCCGGAATGTTGTCGATTTCGAAGGGAACAAAAAAGAAAGGTACAGACATGGAAGCCCTTACCATTTTCGCAGGCGAAATATCTCCTGCTTTATTGCCCCAGTACAAATGCCCCATCTTCGGGAAAAGTACTTTGGTTTGGGTGGTAAGATCGGCCGCAATTATATACAGCTGTGCCAATTCATCAGCAACTTGTTCTCCCGTAATTCTGTGTTTTAACCCTTCGGGAAAAAACGATTTTCCACGCCGCTCCATCAATTGGTCGATTGTTTTTATCTGACCATCTGATTTTTCAAGTACCTCTTCAAGCCACTTTTCAAAATCCTTGCCCGGATTTAACCCAAGGTTAACAAAAATCGCCTGCTTTACCTTCCGTATGTTCCAAAGTAACTTCGTAAGCATCTTTTTAAAAGGGGTGCCGTCAATAATTTTCTGCATAATCTGCTTCAAAACAGGGTCACCGTCCACAAATTCAAAGAGGTCTTTTCTGGCAAGTACATCAAGTACTTTTTTTGATTTTTCCTTTTCAATAGTATCAATTCCAGCTAAGACCAGTGTATTGATTGCCCCTGCTGAAGTGCCTGCCAGGTGAAAAAAACGAATGCCAGCACTTTCCAGTATATAGGTATATCCTACCAGGGCAATGCCCAGCACGCCTCCGCCTTCCTGGACCAAATCAACATACTGATTGCCATTACTGTCGACTACATCTGAAAAAACTTTATTTTTCAATTCTTTTGCCTCTGCTTCCAATTGCAGAAATTCTGGTTGCTGAATAAAATCTTCGAAAGTCATCATGAATGAACGTTTAATGGTTTATAATACAGACAAAAAGATACATATTTCCAATGAATTACAAATGCCTTCAGCACATTTTTTTTTACATTTTAAAAAATTATTGATATTTTATTTCCACATGATGTGCAGTTTCCTTTAAATCCGGCTTCTGTTTTCACAGTATGAAGGTTACGGTTCACCAGTAACTTTCCACATTCAGGACAGTAAGTACCTGAATAACTACCTGTATTCAGGTTTCCGATATAGACAAAATGGAGGTGTTTTTTCGCAAGCTGATACAAGCGTTCGAGAGTTTCAGGAGGAGTTGCCGCAGCCATCAATTTATATTGGGGGAAATAGCGCGACAAATGCAATGGCGTTTCTTGACCTGTTTCACCGGCAATCCATTTTACCATTGATTCAAACTGTCTTGCATCATCGTTCAACCCTGGAATGATTAGATTAGTGATTTCCAGGTGTGCTTTGCTTTTTGCTACAGTTTTAATTGCCTCCAGCACAGGTTGCAGTTTTCCTTTGGTTTGTTGCAGGTAAAATGTATTGTCGAAAGCCTTTAAGTCAATATTGAACGCATCAATCAGTGGCAGGATATGTTTCAAAGGTTCCGGATTTATATAGCCGTTGGAAACCACCACGTTTTTTAAACCGGCCTCGTGTATTAGCTTAGCTGTGTCAAGCATAAATTCATAAAATGTAAAAGGTTCGTTGTAGGTAAACGCCACCCCTATGTTATTTCTGATTTTTTTTGCTTTTTCCAGGAGTTCACGGGATGTTAGTTCTAAATACCGCCTGAATTTATCGGCGCGGCATTGCGATATATTGTGGTTCTGACAAAATGTGCAGTGCAGATTACAGCCTACATTGCCAATTGACAGAATATTCTTACCAGGGAAATAATGGAAGAATGGCTTTTTCTCTATTGGGTCTAAGCCCAGGGCTGCAACCTTATTGTATACCAGGCTTTCCAGTTTTCCGGCAGTGTTTTTCCGGACCTTGCATACTCCTGTCTGACCTTGTTGCAGATGGCAATACCAGGGACAAAGGGTACATTTCACCTCGTTCCCTGCTTCCTTTTCGTAAAAAAGTGCTTCCTGCACAACCATCTTTTTTTCAAATTTACAAAAGTAAGCCGTACCAAAGAACTGAATTTTAAAAAAATATTACCCGAAGTTTAAAAGCCGTTTTTGAGCCAGACATGGCCCATACAAAAACCATGTATAATTGAATTTACATTGAATTTAGTATGGCGTTGGTATGTTGATCCTATAGTGTGTATATAGCCATTTTCTGTAGTTTAAGATAAAAGATGTTAAATCATAAACAAAGGCATAGAAATAGAGGTGCTGAGGTGAATCAGGTGATTAAAATAGCAGTATTTTTGCTGCATGGAAAAACCACATAATATAGTATTTTCGATTGTTGCCGTGCTGCTTTACTGGCTGGCATCAAGCGGTTTTTCTGATGGTTTAAGCCACAGGATTCAGGTTGATCAGAATGTTGTTTCAACCGGGTCTTCTTTTCTTTTGGCTGAAGACCTTCCATATGTTTCCGGATTTGCAATTAAAGAGGGTGCCAGTTTAGGATCTGCCGGAAACGCAACTCCTTTATCGCATAAGCAGCCTCAACTATACAAAGCCATTGTTAGTGCTTATGACGTACAGGTAGTCTGCGCGTTTTTGCAGTGCATATCACAACTTGATAATAATCCCGTCCGGATACGAAAATCGGATATGCTTTTCCCGTTCCATTATTTCTTTGAGCCTAACCGGGCTTAAAATTACTGTATTTAACTGCAGTAGCTTTCTATTTACAGGCTAAGTGGGCTTGTATCGGATTATTTATTATTCAAATAAAAATTTATACAATGGAAGCACTTACATTTTTCATAGGTATGATAAAAAAGCTAAAAAAAGCGGCTCTTGCTTGGCCGACCTTGCGATCAACCTCATTTTGCGCTGCAGTTCATCTTAATATGATTAGCAAAGATTCTTATAAAAATCTTAAGGGGAGGTGAAGGATTTCGCTATTTCCAGCCAGTAATGCGATTGTCGGGCCAAAGAGGATTGCCAGAATCAAGGTGCAACTTTCAGGATGGCCGGGAATACAGTATTCTGTGGCAAGAAGCGCTTTCA
>JBEPWX010000483.1:0-3263 GCA_041642235.1 Mariniphaga sp. | reverse complement strand
TAATAGTTGTCACCCATGCCGATTTCATCGCCATAATAAACTATAGGTGTGCCGGGAAGTGAGAACAGCAATATGTTCAACAGTTCAATATTCTTTCGGTCGTTATCGAGCAGGGGTGCCAGCCGGCGGCGGATGCCCAGGTTAATGCGCTGCTTGGTATCTTTTGTAAACGACTTGTACATGTAGTCGCGCTCCTCATCGGTCACCATTTCGAGTGTAAGCTCATCGTGATTGCGAAGGAAAATGGCCCACTGGCAGTTTTCAGGGATGGCAGGAGTCTGATCAAGAATATCGACCAGGGGAAAGCGGTCTTCCATACGCATCGACATATACAGGCGGGGCATCAGCGGAAAATGAAACGACATATGGCATTCATCTCCTGTTCCAAAGTATGCTGATGCATCGTCGGGCCACTGGTTGGCCTCGGCAAGGAGCATTTTATCGTCGTGATTATCATCGATATGTTTTCGCAGTTTCTTCAGGAACTGGTGTGTTTCAGGCAGGTTCTCGCAATTGGTGCCTTCCCGTTCATACAAATACGGAACAGCATCGAGCCGCAACCCGTCGACCCCGACCTGAAACCAGAAATCAAGAACTTTTATTACGGCATCGTGAACCCTCGGATTATCGAAATTTAAATCGGGCTGATGTGAATAAAACCGGTGCCAGTAATACGCTTTAGCAATGGGGTCCCACGACCAGTTGGAGATTTCAAAATCCTGAAAAATAATCCGGGCATCGTTGTATTTATCAGGTGTATCGTTCCATACATAAAAATCGCGGTACGAACTTCCGGGTTTTGCATTCCGTGCCCGTTCAAACCATTTGTGCTCGTTTGAAGTATGGTTCAATACAAGCTCAGTGATTACCCTCAGCCCTTTTTTATGCGCTTCACGAATGAACCGTTTGAAATCGGCCATTGTTCCGTAATCCTCATTAATGGCGGTAAAATCTGATATATCGTATCCCCCGTCTTTTAAGGGTGATTTATAAAACGGTAAAATCCATACAGCGGTTACACCCAGTGATTTCAGGTAGCCCAGTTTTTGAACCAACCCCTTGAAATCACCAATCCCATCTCCGTTACTGTCTTTAAACGACCGGACATGAGCCTGGTAAATTATTGCATCTTTATACCATTCTTTCGACTTGCTTTTTTCCATATGTACTTCTCTTTTACATGAAATAATCAAAATCCCTTTCAGAGCGGATTTTTCTTCTGACTTTAAAAACGTGCACAGGCATAATTCCGGGATTGATTTCCACATAATTATATTCACCGCTCCATAAAAAATATGCCCCGCTAATTAAATCGTGTACCTGGTAAGGGGTATGTTCCTCCATTTCATATTCATGAATAGGAAACCGCAACCATCCTGAGTGGGTATGATAAGGATCCAGATTAACCACCACAAGAATAATGTTGCCTAAATCGTCGGTTGCCTTGCTGTAAGCAATAAGCGCTTCATTCTCAATGTCATGAAACTTCAGCGAATGTGTGTTATGCAGTGCTTTATTTTCTTTCCTGATCCGGTTAACAAGTCCTATAATCTTTTTTAAACTGCGGGTATCGTTAAGATCCCAGTCCTTCAATTCGTACTTTTCCGAGTTCAGGTATTCTTCCTTGCCCGGACCTGCCGGGGTATTATCCATCAGTTCAAAAGCAGGACCATAGATGCCATAGTTTGAACTCAGTGTAGCTGCCAGAATGAGCCGCTGTATATAACCGGCCCTGTTGGTTACCTGCAGAAATTCGGGCAGGATATCGGGGGTGTTGGGCCAAAAGTTCGGCCTGAAATATTCTCTTGCATCCGTATTCACAAGTTCGTTGCAATAGGTAGTAAGTTCATATTTTGTGTTTCGCCACGTAAAGTAGGTGTACGACTGGGTGAAACCTTTTTTTGCCAGACTGTTCATCAATTTTGGACGGGTAAAAGCCTCCGATAAAAAGATTACTTCAGGATGCTCCCTGTTAATTTCATCGGTTACCCATTCCCAGAAATTAAGGGATTTGGTATGTGGGTTATCCACTCTGAATATTTTTATACCCTTGTTTATCCAGTAAAGAAAAACGCTCTTAAGTTCTTCCCACATATTTTTCCAGTCGTCGGTTTCAAAATTGAGCGGATAAATGTCTTCGTATTTCTTGGGCGGGTTTTCTGCGTATTGGAGCGATCCATCGGGCCGGTGTTTGAACCATTCAGGGTGTTCCGTAACATATGGGTGATCGGGTGAGCACTGATAGGCAACATCGAGGGCAATTTCAATATCCAGTTCTCCGGCTTTTTCAATCAGGTGCATAAAGTCGTCCATTGTGCCGAGTTCAGGATGGATGGCTTTATGGCCCCCGTCCTTTCCGCCAATGGCCCATGGTGAACCGGGTTCGTCAGGTTCGGCCGTTACACTGTTGTTCCTTCCCTTTCTACGTGTTTCCCCGATGGGATGAATTGGAGGCAGATATAAAACATCGAATCCCATCTCAGCGACATAGGGCAGAAAATTAACAAGATCGTAGAAGGTACCATGTTTTTCCCTGCCTTCACCCAGCGAACGGGGAAATACTTCATACCAGCTGCTGAAATTGGCCTTCTTACGTTCCACTTTCACCTGGTATTCCTGTTCCGATACGCTGATGTGGTTCTTAACCGGATACTTTACCATGACCTGAAACAGACGGTTGCTGAGTATAAATCCCGTTTTATCTTCAGGTGCTTCCTCATCGGATCTAAACTCATTAATGACTTTTGTAAGGAACTTTCTTTCCTTTTCGGGAATCCCGGTATATGCATCCAATGTAAGTTGAATGATGTCAGCGCCAATTAACAAATCGACACTGTAATCAACTTCAGCTTCAATTTTTTTAAGTATGTCGCGGTGCCATGATTTAAAATGATCGACCCAGGCATTTATCTTGTAATAATAAAAGCCTAAGCTCGCTAACTGAAAGCCAGCTGTCCAGCGGTCGTTAATAACGTAATCCATTTCAAGTGAATTCCAGTTTGGCTCCTCCTTATGCCGGTATAGTACTTCGGCACTCAGAGCATCATGACCATCACAAAAGATATCGGCTTCAATATTAATTGAATCGTTTATTACCCTTTTGACAGGATACCTGCCACAATCTACCTGAGGTTTTATGTTTTCTATAATTACTCGTTGCTGACCCTTCATGCCTCTCTGTTTATTTTATTTATTATTATTTTCCGAAAAAACAGCAAAAAGGATCGTACAGTGATAAATGATGAACCTGATAATTTATACAG
>JBEPWX010000482.1:325-3268 GCA_041642235.1 Mariniphaga sp. | reverse complement strand
TAGTACTCATGCCTTTCATCATCATTTGGAAAACGATCCACAAAAGGCCACTGAAATTTTAATCTCCAGGGCTGCCAGAAAATTGCTATGTATGGGAGCAAAACCTGTTGCTATAAGTGCTTTTTTATACCATATCAATTTTGCCGATCCGAATGGGCAGTATATTGCTTCAGGAGCTAAGACAGGATTGGAGAATTCAGCAGAAAAATTTAATCTGAAAATATCGGATAAAAAAATAAGGTTTGATCATTTTTCTGGTCATGGCCCGGTGTCTCCGACACTCATTATTAGCATGGTAGGCCTGGTTAAAACTAAAAACAGGATTACGACACATGCGTTTAAGGAAAAAGGAGGAAATATTTTTATGATGGGGCGATCTGTTGATGATATTGGCTCCTCAGAATACCTCGAATTTTTTCACGGAATAGCAGATTCTCCTCTTCCTGTGTTTTCTATTGATGAAGAATTAAAAATTCAGCAGGCATTGCATGAACTTCATGAATTGAATCTCGTTCGAAGTGCAAGTCCGGTAGGTAAGGGAGGGCTTTTCTTTACCCTTTTAAGGGCTGCTATTCCTAATGGACTGGGATTTGATGTTACAACCGATGCTGAAATTCGACTTGATTCATTTCTTTTTGGCGAAGCGATGGGTCGAATTCTACTTGAGGTTGATCCAAAAAAAGAAGATGAATTCGTGGACTTTATGACCGAACGTAAATTCCCCTTTTTTACACTCGGACATATTACAAAGGGAGAAATCCGGATTGATGACAAATCTTTGGGATATATAAATAAAATGACACCTGCTGTTTAACCTATGGCAACAGTTCCTTTTAAAGATTCGGACCTGAATAAGAAAAGCCAGGTTGAGGAAATGTTTGACCAGATTTCACCCAGGTATGATTTGTTAAATCATTTGCTTTCAGCCAATATTGATAAAATTTGGCGAAAAAAAGCTGTTGAATTATTAAAATCCTGGCAACCGCGGACTATATTGGATGTGGCTACCGGAACTGCTGATTTTGCCCTGGCAGCAGCACAAATTGGTCCGGAAAAAATTACAGGTATCGATTTGTCGGAGGGTATGTTAAAAATAGGAAGAGAGAAGGTTAAAAAAAATGAGCTCACACATCTTATTAACCTGTTTAAGGCAGATTCGGAATCGCTTCCTTTTAATAATGATTCCTTCGATGCCGTAATAGTCGGCTTTGGTGTGAGGAATTTCGAAAATCTTCAATTGGGTTTGTCGGAAATTTATCGGGTTTTAAAGCCTGGAGGAGTATTTATTGTTCTGGAATTTTCCCGGCCGAAGAATAAACTATTTGGAAGTTTATATTTTTTTTATTTTACAAAAATTTTACCCTTCCTGGGAAAAATAATATCCAGGAACAACAGGGCTTATGCTTATCTGCCTGAATCGGTTCAGGATTTTCCTGACGGAAAGGATTTTTTAGATGTTCTGCAGGTAACAGGTTATAAAAATTGCACTCAGAAACTATTAACAATGGGTATTGCAAGTATTTATACAGCACAAAAAATTGAAAAACAGGTTCTGATACAATAAATATTCATTTTATTTGTTTTGAGAATTGAACAAGAGGTATCGACTCAGGTGAAAAGAATTTTAGCATTTATATTATTGTCCTTTGTGGCGCTGACTGTTTTTGCACAAAAACAGAAGGTGAATCACATGACTACTTTCGATGACAAATTAATCCATTTTGGATTTAGCCTGGGATTAAATACACTCGATTTTGGAGTTACACATTATAATCCCATTGGTTTGAATCCAGAAGTTCCTGGAGATTGGCATGCAGATAGAGAACAAATTGATGCCAATGATTATGTCCGTTCTGATGTGGCGGGCTTAATTCCGGGCTTTACAGTAGGGATAATTTCAAGTCTACGTCTGAGCAAGGACTTTAATTTGCGTTTTTTACCCGGTTTGTCGTTTGGTGAACGGCAACTTGTGTATAATTATGACGTTTGGGAGGCAGACGTATATTTACCTCAGCAGTATTATTCCATCAAATCTACATTTTTGGATTTTCCACTACTTATAAAATATAAAGCACGACGCATTAACAACGACAGGCCTTATTTGATTTTTGGACCGGCACTCAGGTATAATATAAATCGTTCGGGAAAAGAGGATTTGGTTAAGCTTCAAAACGGCAGTTTTTATGCTGAACTGGGGGCAGGATGGGACCATTATTTTACTTTTTTCAGGTTTTCAGTAGAAGCAAAAATAAGTCTTGGCATTAATAATCAACAGGGAGCCCCACCTAGTGAAAATCAAAGGCAGTATTATTCATATGCGATAAAAAACCTTCGTTCCAATATATTTACCCTTAGCTTTCATTTTGAATAATCGGAAGTTTGGTTATTTGGCGTCTATATTCGCTCGCAATAATGCCTGCAGCTACTGCTACATTTAAAGATTCTGCTCCTGTTTTCCCAATGCTAAATGATGGGATATTCAATTTGAGGTTTACATATTCAGCAACTTCAGGCCGAATTCCATTGCCCTCATTTCCCATAATTATCAATGCTTGTAATGGGAACCTGGAGGAATAGAGGCTATTCCCTTCCATAAATGTTCCATAAACAGGAATTTTTTGTTGCGATGCCAGAAGAAATAATTCATCGCTGGGGGTGTAAACAGTTTTTATTCTGCAAAAAGACCCCATACTAGATTGGATAACCTTCGGATTGTATACATCTGCCGTATCGGAAGAACAAAAAAGATATGCCATTCCAAACCAGTCGCAAATGCGAAGAATGGTTCCAAGATTACCAGGATCCTGAATCCCATCAAGAAAAAAAGATATTCCTGATAAATTTTCAGGCAATTTAGTTTTCTGGGGAATTGAGCATATAGCCAGACAGTTTTGTGGAGTTTTTAACAAACTTGCTCTTTTTATGTCAGTCAAGTTGCTTTCA
>JBEPWX010000482.1:0-315 GCA_041642235.1 Mariniphaga sp. | reverse complement strand
CTGCTCTGAATAAAATCTTTTCATGTTTTTGTATGAAGTCATTCGTTGCAAACAATTCTTTAACCTGTATTTGAGAAATAAGAACCTCTGATACAATTTTTTCTCCTTCAACCAGAAAAAGCTGTTCTTTGTGTCGGAATTTTTTTTGAGTCAGTGATTTTATCTGATTTATTTTTTTCTTGCCAATCATGAGAAACTTAATCTGATAATAATGTTTCAAAATTACTCTTTCCATCTAAAACTGTTGATTATTTTTGTTGAAATTAAAAATAAGGGGCATTTTGGTAATCAAGAAGTATTCATATCCTGTCTGGT
>JBEPWX010000481.1:0-3286 GCA_041642235.1 Mariniphaga sp. | reverse complement strand
ATATGCGGCACTCGAAGATAAAAGAGGAATATTTTCGAACCGCACAGGCAGAACAAATTAATCTTCAGGAGGACTTTGAATCACAGGCTGAACTGATGCAAAAAATCAAAAGCAGCATTGCCTCACTGCCGGAAAAAAGAAGGGAAATGTTCATTTTAAGCCGGGAAGAAGGACTTAAATACAGAGAAATAGCCACCCGGCTAAATGTTTCTATAAAAACTGTTGAGACCCAAATGGGACTGGCAATTAAATCATTACGGGAAATGTTGAAAGATTTTATTCCAATATTTTTGCTGTAACAGAAAAAACTGCCTCCTCCATTCAGGGTAAAATAAAATAAGTGTGTCATACATACAGATGAAAGCAAATAATTTCATAGAACAACCAGATTGGTCGCTGATAGGAAAGTATCTGTCGGGCGAAACCAATGCCGCTGAAACAATAAAAGTGGAACAGTGGGCTGCTGCTTCCGGGCAGAATAAACAAGAACTGGAGCAGCACCTAATCCTTTTAAAAAAAACAGATGAATTCTTCAGAATTAAAAAATTTGATTCCAATAAAGCCTGGAACGAAGTTAACCAGAAAATATCACCAACAGAATCATTGAGCAGATTTTCTTTATTCAGAAAGAAAACTTCGGTATTAATTTATGAATATGCTGCAATACTTCTGATTGCTGTATTGTTAGGATCAATCGGATATTATCTGGTCAAAAGCCAGGTGAATCCAACTTATGCTGAAATCACCAGCGGGAACAACCAGTCAGCAAGAGAGTTGGTTCTCCCTGATGGTTCAACTGTGACTTTAAACAGCAACTCCAGAGTGGAATATCCTAAAAAATTTAAAAACCAGGTGCGGGAAGTAACTGTGACAGGTGAAGTTTTTTTTGATGTTACACCAGACCCGAACCGGCCATTCATAATTAATGCCGGCGAGGCCAGGATAGAAGTATTGGGCACTTCGTTTAATGTTAATGCCTATCCGGAAGCGGAATCTGTTGAGGTAACAGTAGAATCAGGTACAGTACAGGTACTTTGCTGTGAAGGTGAAGATAAACTAGAAACCGTTGAGTTGTTGCTTAATGCAGGAGAAAAAGGCACTTTATACAGCAGCAGTAAAAAACTTGAAAAAACATGGAATAACGATCTTAATTACCTGGCATGGAAAACACACAATCTTATGTTTGAAAAAACACGATTAGCTGAGGTAGCAAAATATCTGAATAAGGTATATCACATTGATGTTCGCCTTGAAAATAAAGAACTGGAAAACCTGGTTTTAACGGCACAGTTTGAAAAAAAATCTGCTGATTTTATTCTGGATGTCATCAGGTTAACTTTTGATCTTGATTTGAAACAGGAAAATGATGTATACATACTTTCTGACAATACCGCATTAAACAATTAGAATAAAAAGTCATGAAAACAATTCAAAAAACAATCGGAACGGCAGTTGCACTGGTAATAGCCTTTATGTTATTTATGCCTCATACAGCGCTTGCCCAGCAGCCTGATAACCAGGCATTGGATCAGAACATAAGCATTTATGCTGAAGACGAACCTCTTTCTAATATTATCGAGAAAATATGCAATTATTTAAATCTCGATTATTCATACAACGCCAGCATTGTAGAAGGCAAGAATGTTAACCTGAACGTCTCTAACAAACCCATAAAATTTGTGCTTGATAAGTTGATGAAGGACTTCTACCTGTTGTTTGAGATAGAAGACAACATCCTGGTTGTAAGAGATTATGTTCCACTTGACGAAAGCATGGATAAAACCAGCCGGTTTCAAAGTACAAACCGTGGATTTCTTTTCGACAATCCACGCGACAAATCCATTACAATTGAATTTAAGTCGGCGAGCAACCTAATCATTGTTCCGGTAATCATAAATGAATCCGACACGCTGAACTTGATTTTGTCGACTGGAGTTAAAACCCCGATAATAACTGAGTTACCATTCGTGAAAGAGCTTAACCTGAACTATATGATGCCGGTAAAAATCGCAGGACTTGATGAGGGAGAAGGACTGACAGCCTATCGTTCAGCAAACAACAACATTAAACTCGATGGTCTGACAGCCTGGAACCAGGAAGTGCAGATGATTATTGATGAAAACTTTCAGATTTCACATATTCTAGGAATCCCTGTACATGGTTTAATTGGATTTAATCTTTTCAAAGATTATATCGTAGAGATTGATTATTCGTCTGAAAAACTTACGCTAAACCGTCCGGAACATTACAGATACCGTGACCGGAAAAAAGATATCATCATGCCGCTGCATCTTGAGGGAAATAAACCATTTGTACGTACTACCATTGTTACCGATGATTTGCAGGATGTTCCCGTCAAACTGCTTGTTGATACCGGAGCCAGCGATGCAATCTGGCTGTCGACCAATTCAGATGAACGAATAAATCTCCCGCAAAGACATATTGAAACTTTTCTGGGCAAAGGATTGAGCGGAGAAGTATTTGGAATAAAAGGCCGCCTCGATGGTCTTTGGGTGGGTCCTTTGGTAATGGCCGAACCCATTGTCGCATTCCCGGATTCTGAAATAATCGATCAACTTATTAGTTCAAATAACCGCAACGGAACTCTTGGAGCAGAAATTCTCAGAAGATTTGATGTTACTATTGATTACCGCAACAGCAGGCTTACCTTACGTCCTACATACAAGGTAAAGGATGAATTCAACTACAACATGAGTGGAATGGAAATAATAAACCCTATGCCTGGCCTGCCCATTTTCACCATAAGCAACATTCGTGAAAATTCACCCGCTTACTTTGCCGGGCTGAGAGAAAACGACCAGATACTCTCGCTCAACAGTGACCATCATAAATCACTTGACCTTAACGATATAAACCTCCTGCTGCAAAAAAAGGAAGATAAAAAAATCAGAGTTAAGGTATTGCGCAATGGTGAAGAATATAAAACATCATTTTTCCTGAAAAAAGTTTTTTAATGCGCCTTAAAGCCATAGTTACATTCATAACCATTCTGTTGTTCTGTCTTCCCTCCCGGGGGCAGCAACAGGATGGTTCTGTTTTTGAACGGCGTATTACCATACATGTTAAAAACCAGCCCCTTTCTGCTATCCTGGACCAAATCAGCTGGCAGGCAAAAGTCTATTTTTCCTACGACGCATCTTCCGTTGAAACTGCAAAAAATCATTCAATATCGGCTATTGACAAATCACTTTATTCAATATTGAAACAACTGTTTAATTCTCAGAAATATACCCTAAAAGAACTTGAAAATCAAATCATTATACTA
>JBEPWX010000480.1:0-3287 GCA_041642235.1 Mariniphaga sp. | reverse complement strand
CGATGCCTCCCTGGTTACTGTAGCTATTATAACTGGCATTATTTTGCTAAATGGCATCATCTGGATTGCCGGTCTGAGCTGGTTTTCGCTCCGGAAAAAGAAACTGGTAACCGGTTTGAGTGCTGAGTAAATAGTGCCAACGGGTTCTTCCAGGTTGAAGTTTATATCTTTTTAATACAGGATTATTAAAATTGTTTATAAAATTTAACCGATAATTTTCTTTCTCTCCTTAAATTACTCACCAGGTGATTAGATAAAGCCAGAAATATGCATGTTTAAAATCATTATAGTCCTTTTCTTGCTTTTTCAGATTAAAAGGAAATGTATAACCTTCACATATCTTCAATCCAAAAAATCTCAATATTTTTCTTTTCCAGGTTTTCCTTCAGGTTTGGTACATATTAAACTCAATATAAACTCAATTTAAATTTAATTATAATTCAGTGTAAATTCAATTTTAACTGAATTTGGTCTGACTTTACACTGAATTAAATTCGAGTTTTTATTGTAGCTGTCTTTAATAAAACAGCTTTATAAATGTACCTGATAATTGTGCCTCTTCTTTTTGCCTGCCGGAAGAATCAAAAAAGTGATTTGTAAGAATCTTCAAGGAATAGAATCACATTTACAGTTGGCTTCATTATTAACTCATGAAGAAAGTAATAGGTAATCGGGATGATGTGGTCATGAAAAAATCATGATTGCTATTGTTTATTTTATGTGGAAAAAAATCTCATTTTGTGGATAAGTGTTTCTTGAAATCAACACCTTATCTTTCTGTTTTGATTTTATTCCTATAATCATATTGCAATTTATTGCTTTGATTATCAGGATATAGGATTTGTTTTTTGCTTCTTTCGATGATGATGAGTAAAACCTTAACCCCATCTTTTTATGTTGGGAATGATCATTGAATAAACATTCACATTTGAATTAGTCTTTAATTAATTTTTACTGATATGATAGGATGGATTATCGCGGCATTAATTGCTGCAGTTGTATTTGCTCTTCTTGGCTTTACGGGTTTAGCAAAAGGCTTTGCAGCAATTGCTAAAATTTTGTTTTATATATTTTTAGTGATTTTATTAATTGTCCTGATCATAAATTTTGCAAGCTGATTGTTTAATTTTTCAGGTCTAGATATTGGGTGATTATATAAATGTTCTGCATTATCGGTAGTACGATTGATACGATTTCGCTATTTATTAATGACTTTGTAAAAATGAAATAGATGAGTGATTATAAGAAGGCTTCAGAAAATATAAGTGGTCAAACTCAAAGCATGCCCGGGAAAGAGCATAAAATGGATCCCCAACCGGTTTATATTAGGGAGAATTATAAAGGATCAGATAAATTGCTCGGGAAGGTAGCCTTGATAACTGGAGGTGATTCAGGCATAGGAAGAGCAATTGCAGTACATTATGCCCGTGAAGGAGCCGATGTAGCCATTGTTTACCTGGAAGAAGATAAGGATGCAGAAGAAACTAAAAGACTTGTGGAGAAAGAAGGGAGGAATTGTCTTTTAATACGTGGTGATTTAAAAAATAAAGAATTTTGTAATTCTGCTGTTAACAAAACTGTTGAGCAGTTCGATAATATCAATATTCTTGTAAATCACGCAGGCGAGCAACATCCATCCAGGGGTTTTGAAGAACTCGATTTGGATATGATGGAGCAGACCTTCCGGACAAACATTTTTGCGATGTATTATATAACCAAACCCTGCATGAAATACCTTAAAGAGGGTGATAGTATAATTACCACAACGAGTGTGACTGCATATGCCGGAAGCCCGAGATTCATTGATTATGCAGCAACAAATGGTGCAATTACTTCGTTTACACGATCGCTTGCAAAAAATCTTTCAAAGAAGAAAATCAGGGTTAATGGTGTTGCCCCTGGTCCAATTTGGACGCCATTAATTCCGGGATCATTTGATGAAGAAGAAGTAGCAAAATTTGGGAAAAATGTTCCCCTGGAACGAGCAGGGCAACCATGTGAAGTAGCCCCATCTTATGTTTTTCTTGCTTCAGAAGACGCATCTTATATGACTGGCCAGGTTATGCACCCAAATGGAGGAAAATCTATGCAAAGTTAAAATAGAAATTGAAGGCTCGTCCTCAAGTTTACCCCCCAATGTAGTTTTATTTAACCATTTTGAAACAGAGTAATGGTTTTTGCAGAATGATTGAAAAAAGGTCCGGAAGTTAATTGAAACTTCTCAGGGCCTTTTTTCTTTGTTTTAAATGCGGGCTAAGCACCATTTTTTAATAACCCCATTCCTTTATTATCGCAAGGTTTTCTTTCATGCATACCATAGGATCTTTCCCCTGATAGGCTTCCTGTTCAATGACAAATAATCTGGTGCCATTTTCATTTGCCAAATCGGTAACTTCTCTGGCATCTACCAATCCTTCTCCTATTATGGTACTTTCGTACTTTTCTCCATCTTCTGAACGGATCATATCCTTCACATGAATATTATCATAACGTCCGGGATATTTCCCGATTACATCTTTTGCTCTTGCACCAGCTATATACATGTTTCCCATGTCGAGTTGCATAACTACTTTATCGGCATCAGTGTTTTTCATCATCAGATCAAATATTTTTTCACCATTCAATTCTTCTCTGAATTCAAAATCATGGTTGTGATAGACAAAACGCATCCCCGATTTTTTACACAATTCACCACTTTTATTAAATACCTCCAAAAAACGCATTAAATCGTCGTAGGTCTGCCTTAACCCATCATCGAGCCATGGGCTTACTACATATTCCTGTCCCATAAAAGCAGCGTTGTCAACTAGTTGTTTCCAGTCATCTGTAAAATCCTGTTGTTGTTCATTCCAGTGGTTTTTTCCTAAAGTAGTGTGACCGGACGGCATCTTCAGCCCCAGGTCATCCAGAACTTTTTTAAATTCCTGAGGAGTGTGACCATAGAATTTATGATCAACATAGTTTGCATGTTCCACATGTGTGTAACCCATATCAGCAAGACCTTTGAGAGTTCCTTGAGGATCATCGCGCATTTTTTCACGCACACTATACAATTGCAGGGCAATTACTTTATCATTACTTCTGCCGGAACAGGCTATTCCGGGTATAAAAGTTGCAGCAGCAGCTGCCAGAGAACTGGTTTTTATGAAAGTCCTTCTCGATGTTTTCATTTTTTATTGGTTTTTAAAATTTTTGCATTTTAATGTAAAATTGGTTGAATATCGAAAGAATTTTTAAAATTTCAAAACATAGAATTTCTTTGATCCTTAATTAAACATTTTAAAAGA
>JBEPWX010000479.1:0-3307 GCA_041642235.1 Mariniphaga sp. | reverse complement strand
ATAGCTTTCCTTGCCGTCGCTGCTTTTGGGAAGCGCCTCCATAATGATACGTGAAAAAATTTCAGGTTTTGTATGGAACCGGGCGTATTTTAATGCCATTGTAGCTGTCAGCTGAGCCAGAACACTTGCCTTAATTCCGTGGCCTATTCCGTCGCTTAAAACAAGGACAGTGCGCCCTTCTTCCCTGAATACATCAGACATAAATATATCGCCGCAGGCAATTTCTCCTTTAGGGCGTTTTTGCTGAACATCGATTTCAATATGATAGTTCTGATTATTTGTCATTACCATACCTGTGTGATTCAATGATTGAATTGAGTAATTCCTCAGTTTCTGCAGCGTTTTCTCCCAATAAATGTGCAATTTTTTGAACCGTATCAATATTTTGTTCTTTGATCCGGTAGGCCCTGTTAATGATTTCATCGCGCACCAGCAGGGGTACCGACATATCCCGGAATACGGCTCCCACTACTTTTTGGCGGTATAGCGTTACCACAGATACGTGAAGCAGTTTGTCCTTATATTTAATATCCCGTTCAAGCAATTCCTCTCCGGATGAAAGAATGCCTGACAGCATCCTAAAGACAACTTCAGGTACCAGTTCTCCTACTTCTGCACCCTTCAGGCCCGGAATGGTATCAAACAATTCAGCTGTGTCTTCACCCATTAGCTGGGCAAAACTTTCATTTGAATCCACCACTTTATGGTTTTCATCCATCATCAGAATACCAACATTTATCTTGTGCATCATTTGTGAGGAAACTTCCATTGATTCCTGAGCCTTCTCCAAACGTTTTTCAGTTTTCTTTAACGTGGTAACATCATTAATTGATCCCACTATTCCCACTATCTCTCCTTCATTGTTCCGGATAACTGCCTTATTAATAACCACATTCATCCGGGAGCCATCGTTTTGTTTTACCTGCGTTTCGTATATTTGAATATTGGGTTTGGCCAACAGCTCCTGGTCCCTTTGATGATAGATTTCTGCCATGTACCGGGTGTGTACATCAAATACCGATTGGCCAATAATTTGTGCTTTCATTTTACCAGAGAATTCTTCGTGTGCTTTATTGCACATCTGGTATACACCATTCAAGTCTCTGTAAAAAATAGGAATGGGTAATGCATCAAATATTTTTTGATAAAATTCAGGATCTTCTATATTCCCGGGTAAAAAAGATTCTTTGTCGTAAATCATATTTGATTTTTTTATTGATGATTTCTTTTTATTTCAAGCGGTAAAATAGTAAAATAAATCTTATGACAATTGATTTTAATTCAAATTAAAGCTTTTAATAGTAGCTGTAATAAAACTTGCAGTATCTTTGCTAAAAAAATCATTTGAAGCCATTTGCCAACCGTGAAAATTAGTGAAATTTTACAATTAATCGATGCCCGGATAGTCTCCGGGAATATGACAATCGATAAAGATCTTGATAAAGCTTTTAGTTCTGATTTGATGAGTGATGTTTTAACCCTCGATGAAGACAATATATTGTTGATAACAGGTCTTGCTAATTTGCAATTGATACGCACAGCTGAAATGGCGGACATTAATGCCGTAATACTTGCCCGTGGAAAACAGGCAACTTCCGAAATGATAGAATTGTCAGAAGATACCGGGATTATCCTGATGGAAACGCCGTATTCTATTTATAAAACCAGTGGTATTCTTTTTTCAAACGGTTTAAAGGAAGTATATTAATGGCAGTTGAATTGGTTTTTGATATTGCAGGAGGTGACTTTTCCAATGCTGGAAAGGCTTCAAGCCAGATAAAAAAGGTTTTGAAGCAATTGAATGTGAATGCCAAAAGTATAAAGCGGATAGTGGTAGCAGTATACGAGGCTGAAGTTAATATAGCAGCCCATGCTTATAATGGAAAGGTAACTGCTGTGATAGGAGAAAACGATATAGAAGTAATTATTAATGACAATGGACCAGGAATTGAAGATATCCGGCAGGCTATGAAACCGGGTTTTTCTACTGCTTCAAAGGAGGTGAGGGAGATGGGTTTCGGAGCTGGAATGGGGTTATCGAATATAGAGAAGAATACCGATGAACTGAATATTAAAAGTCAGTTGGGGAAAGGCACATTAGTAACATTCAGGTGTTTTTATTAATGAAGGAGCAAACAAAATATCATGCTATAAAAGTTAATGCAGAAAAATGTTTTGGCTGTACTCATTGCATGAAAATCTGTCCGACAGAAGCCATTCGCATTATTAACGGTTTAGCTGTGATTGACGAAAAACGTTGTGTCGATTGTGGCAATTGCATGCGTGCCTGCCCGGTTGATGCTTTTTATGTCGAACACGATGAATTAACCCAAATTGAAGGATTTAAATATAGGGTGGTTTTATTTTCATCTGTATTTATTGGACAGTTTCCGGAAATGTATTCCGAAAGCTGCATATATGAGGCGTTGTTAAAGCTTGGTTTTACACATATTTTTGAAGTGGAACAACCTGCATTCTGGCTTATGGAATCGGTGAAAGAGTCGGCTAAAGATATTAATGAAGGTCCGCTCATATCATCATTTTGTCCTGCTATAGTGCGACTGATCCAATGCAAGTATCCATCTTTAGCTGGAAATATTTCAAGAAGGAAAGCACCCCATGATTTGGCTGCTCATTTTGCCATTAGACAATTGAAGAAGAATGGAGCTCATGAAGATGAAATAGGTATTTTTTATGTAACTCCCTGTTCAGCAAAAATGGCTGCGGTGCATCAGCCTGTAGCTGAAAAGAAATCGATTGTGACCGGTATTATTAATATGAAGGATTTGTATAACCGTATCATGAAATTGATTCCTGCACATGAAGAGATTAATACATGGAAATACAGGAAGTACCTAAGCCGTGAAGGTATATTATGGAGTTTGCCACGAGGCGAATCTTCATGGTTCAGGAAAAGATCCATGGCTATCGACGGAATACATAATGTGGTGAAGTTTTTGGAAAGACTAGAAAACGATGAAGTGCCAAAGCTTGATTTTCTTGAATTAAAATCATGTAATTTAGGTTGTGCCGGAGGTATTTTGCTTACAGGAAACCGGTTTCTTACCTTAGAAAGGCTCCAGAAAAGAGCGGCTGCTTATCCACGGGCTGCTCAAATTTTTCATGAATTCCAGGATAAGGAGACAGTAATGAAACAACTTGTTACCAGAGAAATTGAACCTAATTCTGTTTTTGTTCTTGATGAGAATCGCATGAAAGCTTTAGAAAAAATGAATCGAATTAATAGCATTTTGTGCCAGTTGCCAGGAATTGATTGCGGAAGTTGTGGTGCTCCAAATTGTCATGC
>JBEPWX010000478.1:0-3309 GCA_041642235.1 Mariniphaga sp. | reverse complement strand
AAACTTAAATGGCCAACCTATTTCACTTTTCACCCTGACAACGAGAATATAATTTACCTTTCAGCCGCTACTGCACCCGGAGCTGCACAGGGAGGTCTTTATAAAACCACTGACGGAGGAAACTCCTGGCAAAGAATTCTTTATGACGCAGATTTTGCAGAAAAAACCTCACCTTCATATGTACATGCTATGGGTGTAAAACTTCATCCATCCTATCCTGATTTTGTATACTTAGGATCGTCTCACGGACTCTGGGTAAGTACTGATGCGGGTGACAACTGGGCCTGGTTTAATGAAATTCCGTTTAAAAGTGCCCAAAATGTGGCTTTTGATCCTAAAAACCCAAAATTATTGTATGTAAATACTTTTGGAGGAGGTGTTTGGAGAGGTTTTTATTTACCTTCTGATTACGAGGAGCCAACAACAGGAACTGTTGAAATACCAAACAGAGATAGTGATTTCCGGGTTTATCCTAATCCAAATAAAGGTGAATTTACATTAACTTTTGATGGAAGTAATAAAACCATCAGAATAGAAATCTTTAACAATACAGGAATGAAAGTTTATGATAAGGAAATTTTTTCTCCAACTAAAAAGAATCATTTTGCAGTTAAATTAAATCAGCCATCAGATGGTATCTATCATGTCCGGTTAACCAGTGATAAAAATAGATTTTCAAAAAGTTTTATCATTAAACAATGATTGAATTTTGTGAAGGATAATTGCGGCATTGCAGATACAGGCTACACCTGCATTTACGGCAACATTCAATGGTGATTTAACCTGTTGAATAAACTACTAAGAAATACTGAATATAAAAATTTGAATTAATTGTTGTTCATTACTGATGTTCATTTAAAACAAAAACATTAATTTTAACTTCTTACTTCATTTTAATTCGGTTTAAATCGATTGAACTTAAATAAAAATTAAAACAACTTATTATGAATAAACCAGGGGACGAAAAACTAAATGAGATGACAAGGAGGAATTTCATTAAAAATTCAGCAATAGCTGCACCAATTATAGCATTTCCTGCGGCAGGTATAGCCAGGGGAATGAAATTTCCGCCTGAACAGAAAATCAGAGTAGGAATAGTCGGATGTGGTGGACGGGGAACCCGTGATGCCTTAGATTGCCTGGATTCATCACCCAATGTTGAATTAATTGCAATGGGTGATCTATTTAAAGATCAATTGGAAAAATCCTTTGCCCGGATGAAAAAAGAGGCAGGAGATAAAATTAACGTACCTGATAAAAACAAGTTCATTGGTTTTGATGCCTACAAAGGCGTATTGGCCACTGATGTTGATCTTGTACTGCTGACAACTACTCCCCATTATCGCCCTATCCATCTGGAGGCAGCTGTTGAAGCAGGGAAACATGTATTTATGGAAAAACCGGTAGCAGTTGATCCGGTTGGAATACAATCGGTAATAGCCTCATCAGAAAAAGCAAGAAAAAAAGGACTGACAATTGTAGGGGGAACACAGGGAAGAAAAGACTTGACCAATCAAAAAGCTATGGATATTATTCACAGCGGAGGAATTGGAGACCTGGTCGGAGGTCATTGCTACAGATTGGGAGATGCCATGCGGGGATGGGGACCACCCGAAAGAAAACCTGAATGGTCGGATATGGAGTGGCAAAACCGTAACTGGTATTTTTACACCTGGTTAAGCGGAGATTTTATAGCAGAGATGCACATTCACCAGCTGGATGCTATAAACTGGGCATTTAATGCTCCACCTGAAACCTGTGCTGGTTTTGGTGGACGACAAACACGCACAGGACCTGAAATTGGAAAGTGGGGTAATATTTTCGATCATTTCGCTGTAGAATATACCTACCCGGGCGATGCAAGAATAAATTACATGGGGACCCAGATTGATAACATGGGATATTATCGCACAGAATGGAACCTGATTGGCACCAAAGGCAGCCTTTTCAGTGGTGGGGGAAAAATTATTCTGAATGATGGAAAAAAGAAAACTGAACTGGAACGCAGCAAGGTAAGCTCTTCTGTAAGGCAACATGAATTGCAAATTAAAGCCATACGTGATGGTGAGGAGTTGAATGAAGGCAAACAGGTTGCAGAAAGTACAATGACAACAATTATGGGGCGGATGAGCTGTTATACCGGGAAAGAAGTCACATGGGACTGGGTTATGAATAAATCGCGATTGGATTTAAGCCCGCCAAAATACGAATTTGGAGACTTGAACATTAGACCGGTATCTATACCAGGATTTTCCCCATTAATTTAATTATATACTCAGTAAAAATAACCGAAATTATTTTATATGAAATGAGCATGAGAAATAAATCACATCAACCGTTGATGATTAATCCCGATGGACATCGGGACATGCGAATTCCATACAAAACCGTTGAAAACAAATAGTTATAATCTTATGAAAAAACTTTTTTTGATAATTTCGTGGACTGCAGGTATCACATTCTATTTAGTCACAGGCCAGGTTACGAGCGTGCAAGCTCAGGGAACTGAAGAAGGCTTTATTCCGCTGTTCAACGGCCGTAATCTGGATGGGTGGGTAAATGTCAATGGTGCACCTGAAACTTATACTGTCCGTGATAATATGATCGTTACCACTGGCATTCCAAATGGGATGTTACGCACTAAAAATCAGTACCAAAATTACATACTTGAGCTTGAATGGCAACATACCATTGAAAGAGGTAATGCCGGACTGTTTATTCATTCAGATGCACTGCCTCCCGTAGGCCGTCCGTTTACCCGTGCAATTGAAATCCAGATTATGGATGGGAACAGCGGAGATATTTTTCCCATTCAGGGGGCAACTATGGCTTCATGGAAGATGCATCCGTGGGGCCGTTCCATAGCCTCTGAAAACCGAAATAATCCGGCAGGACAGTGGAACCATTACAGGGTTGAAAGCAGAGATGGGACAATCATCCTGTCTGTAAACGGTAAAGAGGTCAACAGAGGTTATCATTCAAATCCACGAAAAGGATACATTTGCATTGAAGCAGAAGGCAGTGAGGCTTATTTTAAAAACATCCGGATTAAAGAACTGCCAGGTGAAATGCCTCCCGAGGCGGTAACAGCAGAAAAAGCAGATGGATTCAGACAGCTTTACAATGGAAACGACCTGAGAGAATGGGTAGTATCCCCGGGAAGTGAAGGACATTGGGTTCCACAAGGATGGATTCTCAGTTATGATGGCAAAAGTGAAGCCGAGGGCCCCGGAGCCAAGGATCTTTGGACAAAAGAAGAATTTCGCAATTTTCAACTGATTGTTGATTGGCGCCAACCAGCAAAACCTA
>JBEPWX010000477.1:0-3367 GCA_041642235.1 Mariniphaga sp. | reverse complement strand
CTACTTTCTTGCCATTAATCATTCGTTCTTTTTTTTGTGCGGTAAAAATAAAAAGAAATTGGCAGAAGGATACCTTGTAGGGGATTGAATTTGCGGGATATGCCTGTAGGGGTAATAACTTATTTTTTTACAGTACAGCGACTATCATGTTTTATTGTTAAGGTCCATGGTTTGTTGTTAGAATCATTTGAATTATTCGAACTGAGGTCCCTGCAGTACTTATAACACATTAGTTGAGACAATCTACTATATTGTCACGTCTTTAATGCTCCTGGCAATTTCCAAAGTCTGTTGATGCTATTGCCTGATAATAAAGACAGTTATACCTTTATTCATGTGCATTGTTTCCTTCAAAAGAAAATTATCACTTCTCCATTGAAAATTGTTGTTTTAAATCATTTTTTATTAACCATAAGTTCCTTAACTTTGAGTCATATTTTAATCATAAGTTTATTCAATTAAAAATGGAAAATATAAATTTAAAAACAGATGTTCTTATAATTGGCAGCAGTGCTGCCGGTTTAGTATGTGCTTTAACCGGGAAGCGGGTCTATCCGTCTAAAAGTTTTACTGTTGCTACCCGGTTTCCTAAAACTCTTATACCTTGTGGCATTCCTTATATATTTGGTTCGGTAGGCAGTTCTGATAATGATATTTTGCCCGCAGATAAAATGTTCGAAGCTAATAATATTGATATGCTGGTTGATGAAGCGGAAGCCATTCATCTTGAGGAAAAAAGTGTGACCTTTAAATCGGGTAAACATATTCAGTATGACAAGCTGGTTATAGGTACTGGTTCATTGCCTGTTAAGCCTTCCTGGCTGAAAGGTGCAAATCTTGATAATGTATTTTCAGTGCCAAAAAATAAAGTTTACCTTGATGAGATGCATGAGAAGCTTAAGGCATTCAATAAAATTATTATCATAGGTGCCGGGTTTATTGGTGTTGAAATTTCAGACGAATTGAAGAAAGCGGGAAAGGAGGTAACTGTTGTTGAAAAACTTCCGCATATACTTGGGCTTGCATTTGATTCCGATATTTCGGAAAGGGCAGAATTACTTCTGAAAGATCGTGGAGTGGATATTAGAACAGATACACTGGTTTCTGAAATTTCAGGAAATGGTAAGGTGGATGGTGTATTACTTGAAGGTGGAATAAAGCTGGAGGCAGAAGCTGTGGTTTTGGCTATGGGGTATGAACCAAATACGAAACTGGCAGTAGATGCCGGACTTCCGGTTAGCAAAAAGGGGTTTATTAAAGTCGACGATTATATGAGAACTGATGATGCTGATGTATTTGCTGTGGGTGATTGTGCAGAAAAACGAGACTTTATTACCCGTAAACCTTCACCCGTAATGCTGGCTTCAACAGCATGTGCTGAAGCACGGATTGCCGGAATGAATCTGTTTAAACTTTCTGCCATAAAAACTTTTATTGGAACCATATCCATTTTTTCAACTGCAATTGGAAATACCGGATTTGGCGTTGCAGGCATAACTGAAACCCAGGCTGAAACAGAAAATTTTGATTTTATATCCGGTACGTTTGAAGGAATAGACCGGCATCCCGGAACCCTTTTTGGTACCCATAAGCAATTTGTTAAGTTGGTAGTTGGACGGGAATCCGGGGTGATTTTAGGGGGTGAGGTTTATGGTGGTTTATCGGCAGGTGAGCTAACCAATACGCTTGGAATCATTGTTCAAAACCGGATGACATTAAATTCACTTCTTACTGCCCAATTCGGAACACATCCGTTGCTTACAGCCAGCCCGGCAGGTTATCCGCTGGTAAAAGCAGCTGAAGATGCAGCTGGAAAGGTTATGTTTAAATAGACTTCAGGGGATGTATTCCTGCTATTTTAAACGCACACCTGATAAATTCACAGCCTGGTTGATGCTATTATTCTGTAATGCCTGTGGTGCTCATCTTATTATGCGCAGCAGCATGATGAAAAATGAAATTGAATGGGAAACTAATAATGGTGAACTATTTCCTGTGAATTATGTGGATAAACTTATAATTCCCTGATTTTAATATTTCTGAACCAGACTGTATAGCCGTGGTCCTGAAGGCCGATGTATCCTTCTTTTGAAATTCCTTCGGTAAACCCGGGGAAGTTTTTGAATTTGCTGTTTTGTACCAGTTTATCCCACTCTGGTGTCCATAAGGTATATGCAGCCACTTTCTTGCCATTCATGGTATGGGTTACTTTGCCATCTTTTACCTTGATGACAATAGTATTCCATTGTCCGGCAGGGTTCACTGTATTCGGATCGGCTGCAATCATGTCATAAAGGGATCCGGCTAGGTGCGTATCAATCTTATTGTCGGTGGCGTTTTCATTGTCCAGCACCTGTACTTCTGGAGCTGCATAATAAATTGGCTTTCCCGGAACCTCACGAATGTAGTAGAAAATGCCTGAATTGGCCTTTTCGCTGGCTTTCCAGTCGATAGACAATTCAAAATTTTTAAACTTCTCGTCTGCATAAATAATGTCTCCATTAGCACCCCGGCCTTCTTGTTTCCCTTCACCAAGGGTAACTTTCATTGTATTGTCTTCAATGGTCCAGTTGTCTGGCATTTCATCGCCGTTGTACTGTCTCCAACCATCGAAGTTCTCGCCGTTAAACAGCAACTCCCAACCCTCTTTTTTCTCCTTGCCCGAAAGTTTATTCACCTTTTGTGCAAAGGAATTGAAAGAAGTTAAGATCAAAACACTCAAAAAAACTGATGCAAAAATATTTCTGCTCATAATGTAACATTTTAGTGCTGAACCAGCACGTGAATAATAAAAGGTTTAATGATTTATATTGCGAATATAATGAAATGCATTTTACAGTTAATCGGTAGGGTGTATTATTTTACTTTTCGCCATCTTAGTGCCGCCTCTTTTATCGGAAACACTCCATGGCTTACCGACTTGACATCTTCAATCGAATAGAATGCTTTGGGATTGGTAGTCTTTACAATTCTTTCCACTTTCTGAATTTCAGTCCGTTTGATTATGCTGTATATAATGCTTACATTTTCACTTCCTCCTTTTGCATCATGGTGGGTGATTCCATAACCGGCTTCTTTTAAATTTACAATTAGGTCGGTTGCACTTTTGCGTGTAATGATCTGTATTTTTACAATTCCCATTGCCAGTCGTTCCTCCAGAATCAGGCCAATGTAATTTCCGGTGGCAAAGCCGCCGGCATAAGCTACATAATTTACCCAGTTGTCGAGGTTCTGGAATATGCGGGAGATGGCAATCAGCCAGATCAAAACTTCAAAAAAACCAAGAATGGGAGCCCACAACTTTTGTCCTTTGGAAACCATTACAATGCGAATGGTACCAATGGTAACATCCAATATCCGGGCAATA
>JBEPWX010000476.1:0-3379 GCA_041642235.1 Mariniphaga sp. | reverse complement strand
AGGATAATATCTTTGTTTCTGATTCAAAGAAACTTTTTCAGTTTGACACATCCGGCAGATTTGTTAAACAAATTGGTGCTATTGGGAAAGGACCCGGAGAGCATGATACTTCAATCAAATTTGCTATAAATACTAATCTCAGAGAAATTTTTATTTTAAGCCACATGATTAAGATGTTGAATGTATATGATCTTGAAACAGGTGCATTTAAAAGAAGTTTCAAAGTAGATAATGATGTTTCTAAGTTTTACACACTTCCTCAGGGAAATATTATATTCTTAACTAGTGAATTGCCATTTGGATCTTTATTACATACGGTTGATGAAGTTTATATAACCGATAGTAATGGAAATTTAATTGTATCAGCTCCGAAGTATTCTAGATTAAATAACAGAAGTACAACTTTGGGCTATGCAAATTTTTACAATTGGAATAAGGATGAATTTCGGTATATGTACAATTTTGGAGATACACTCTACTCTTTAAATGAAGAATATGTCAGAAAACCTTGTATTGCTTTCAATCTTGAAAATAAAATTAGTCGAGAAAAGCTTATGATTGATCCATTTGATAGCGAAATTCAGTATCCCGATTTTATTTCAATACCTAAAATTCTTGAAAATGATAAATTTATTTTTATTATTATACAAAAGGGATTAGGTAGGAAATGGAATTTCATTAATTGTTTGTACGATAAAAAATCTGAAGAATTAACACTTACATCTGATTTTATAAATGATTATGATGGCGGATTACCATTTTGGCCCCGGTTTTCTTTTGGTAATATTTTAGTCACATCATACGAAGCAAACCAAGTAATTGAGTATTACAAATCGACTATTGGAACTATTAAGCATTCTGAAAGTTTTATTTCTCTGGCAAAAAATCTGGAAGCCAGTGATAACCCAATTTTGGTCTTTGTTGAAAATAATTAATAGAATCGAAAAAATTAGTATTAAAATAGATTGGCTTATGAAACGATTGTTTTTTTATAATTTTATTATAATTTTTGTTTTTTCGTGCACCCACCTTTCTCCTGATGAAAAAAAAATAAAATACGCTTTAGGTAAAACTGTCAATATAAGTATTTTTGATTCAATACAACAGGAAGGAAGATATTTACCATATCAGGAATTCCGTGATAAATACAACTTTGTTTTGCTAGTTTATCTGGAAGATGCCTGTCAACCATGTTATCCAAAATTTATTGAATGGCAAACTAAAATGGATACCCTTGTGCTTAATGATGATTTTACGGTGCTTTTTATTATTCAAGGAAGGAGTTATGAAAAGTTTTTGAATTACCTTCATGAATCCGAACCTGATTATAATTTAAATTCTAACATGTTTTACGTGGTTATGGATTCAGCCTATAGTTTTTTGGAAAATAATGCAGATATTGAGCGGGAGATCATTGATAAATCCATATTAATTGATGCTGAGAATAAAATAAGACTTATTGGCCCACCTTATGCCTCACTGCGTATGACAGAACTTTTTTACAGTATATGCAGAAATTGATTTGGATACTGATTTTCAGAAAGCTAAATCAAGGTTATTAACTATAAGTTTTTAAAATAATTGAAAAAAGAAATTAAATAATGTCTACAACAGGATGGTCGGCATGAATAAAATGGTAGTAAAGCAGCCATATATAACAATTCCTCGCCAGCTAAGCCCTCGCGTTTACCCTTTAAAGGTAAAAAATGAAAAAACCAGCCATAACTATCACCTCTTTCCCCCTCATCATGGCCTTCACAGCCCTGATGATTTTTGGTCTGGCGCTCTCGCCGCTACTGAAGGTAAAACTGTTGCCCGACCGTTCATTGCCTGCCGTAAACGTTTACTATAGCTATGGCGGTGCCAACGCCTTAGTGGTCGACAGTGAGGTGACCTCGCTGTTGGAAGGCATCTTTTCCACCCTGGAAGGATTGGTAAAAATGACTTCCCGCACGGGCGACGGCAACGGCAGCATTACCCTGGAAATGGAGAAAGGAGCCGACATGGATGCCGTGCGTTTCGGGGTGTCCACGCTTATAAGGCAGGTATATCCAGAACTGCCGCCGGGTGTGGCTTATCCGCAGATTCGGGTCTCACGCCCCGATGAGGAGCAGCGGGTGGAGCAGCTCCTGAGCCTGGTGCTGAACGGCCCCGGCAACCGGAGGGAGCTGGGCCGACTGGCCGAAACGGAAGTAAAGCCTGTTCTTTCGCTGATTGAAGGGGTGTACGAGGTGCAGGTTTCAGGTTTCAACCCCCTGCGCTGCGAACTGGTGTACGATGCGGTGAAACTGAAGTCACTGGGGCTTACTCCCGGAGACATTACCCGGCAAATACGGGACCAGTACAAAACGGCAGGACTGGGAATGGTGAAGCAACCGGGAGGCAGTTCTGCTTTCCGACAACATGGAAAGCTATCATTGCTAATGCTGTATAAAAATTAATAGTTGGCTATAGTTGGCACATTTTCCTATTCGTTGTTTTGAAATGGATAAAAGATTGACGCAGATTGTTAGGAATAATATGATTGATTATGATTTTTCGTTGTTTGCCCAAACGCTGTCAGGTCTGTTGACGCTGACAGGTTTTACGACCGTGGTAAACTTTCGAAGCCGCTGCCCGTGGTTGGACAGACTTGTCAGCGTGCGTAGCTCCTGACAACGTCTGACTGAATAATTTTTGAAAATATTCCACAAATAGTTGTTTTTTTTTTTTTAATAATTTATTATCATTGTCCAAGCTATTAACAATTAATAACGAAAACGTAACCTTAAATTAAAATGAAAACCTTAGCCCATGAACTTAAACCTCCCAAATATTTCCATATCAAAATACGGTTCTAACATTTTTTACTTACCGCTGATGCTCCTCCTGACCGGTGTATTTCTTTCCCCGCTGGTTACAGGCACCGGTGTGCACGATAGCCTGCGGATGGGAAAAATCTTCTTTTTCGCGCAGTGGATGTTGCTTGTTATCCCGGTGGGAATGGTGGTTTTTATCCGGGAGTGGAAACAACCGGTCGGGTTGCTTTCGCTCCTGGTGTTGTTGTGGTTTGCGTGGATTGCAATAAGGGGCAAGACCGGCGGCATCTGGAACGATGAAAAATTCTTCTGGCTTGCCGGCTGTGTTGTGTTTTTCTTTGTAGCAGGAAGTATTTTATCGGATGCGGTACCAGGTCGGCAATCGCGCGGGAGCAGTACGAGCAGCGGGAGGTTTTATCCTTTAACCGGTAACCACGCGATGCAATCGCGCGGGAGCGGGGGTGCGCTACAAAGGCAACAGTTGTGGTTGTTGCTAGTTCCTGTTGCAGTAATTGTATTTATAGCGGCAGCGGAGGCTGCCATGGGGCTGCTGCAGTTGTATGGCGGGTATACGGTATATC
>JBEPWX010000475.1:0-3380 GCA_041642235.1 Mariniphaga sp. | reverse complement strand
TCTGTAATTTCAAACTTCCCGCCAGTAGCGATTCATTATGCCAGAAAGTTTTTATAATTTTATGGCTTTAAATTTTTACACAAATTATAGGTAAGGTATTAGAATAAAGAACATAAATCCGATACAAAATCATTTTCATTTATAAATTTATATGATGTTTAAATCGAGCTTTGTTAAAATTATTTTTCAAACAAAATGTATCTTTTAAATTTATAACCGAATTTCTCAGGATAATTGTGAGAGCAAACATTAATTAATTTAAAAATATGGCTAAATACAGTTTACAACCAGTTGAAGTGCCAAAAGTCGAGACTAAATACAGAAGTATAAAGACTTCACTTCCCGTTCCTGAATCATTAACTATATTCCAGGCTTTACAGGAATCAGAACCTGTTTCCATGATGGGCCAGCCTCCTGTTGTGTGGGACAAAGCGGAAGGATTTCAGGTTTATGACAAGTGGGGTAACAAATGGATTGACTGGTCGTCAGGGGTATTGATCACCAATGCGGGTCATGGTCGTAAAGAGATAATCGAAGGGTTAAAAGAGGTTATTGACCAACATCTATTGGCAACCTATGTTTTCGTTCATGAAAAAAGAGCGGAACTAACAAAAATGCTTCAGAAACTTTCACCAGATCCGGCAACGTATTCCGTTTTCATTTTAACTACAGGTAGTGAAGCTACAGAGAATTGCATTAAACTGGCAAAAACTTATGCCATTAATAAATACGGACCGAAGAAAAAATATATTGTTTCGTTTAAAAACGCTTTTCATGGCAGAACATTTGGAGCTCAGCTTGCGGGGGGAATGGATAAACTGAAGACCTGGATTGTTGATGAAGGCAAAACTTTTGTTCAGGTGCCATTTCCCGACGGTTATAAAAATGAAGACACTTCCTTTGAACTTTTCCTGAATACTTTGGATAACCTGGGAGTAAGTCCCGATGAAATTGCAGGTGTTATAACTGAAACATACCAGGGTGTAGGACCCGATTTTCTTCCAGTTGAGTATGCACAAAAACTGGAAGCATTCTGTAAAAAACATGATATAATTACCATATATGATGAAGTACAATCAGGTTTTGGAAGAACAGGGAAAATGTTCGCTTATGAACATTATGGAATAACTCCTGACCTTATTGCCTGTGGAAAGGGAATTTCATCTTCCTTACCGCTTGCTGCCGTTATAGGAAGAAAAGATATTATGGGGCTTTATGCACCAGGATCCATGACCTCTACCCACTCCGCAAGTCCGCTGCCTGTTATTGCTGCCATTGAGAATTTAAAAATCATCCATAAAGAAAATCTTGTTGAAAGGGCTGCCGAACTGGGAGATATTTTATACGATGGATTAAAAAAGATACAACAGAAATATCCGGAAGTTCTGGGTTGTTTGCAGGGAAAAGGATTGGTGGCAGGAATACAGGTTGTAAAAAAGGGAACAAAAGAACCCGATTCTGAAATAGCTGTTAAAATAAATGAAAAATGCTTCCAAAAAGGGTTACTGATGTTTGCACCTGTGGGTATTGCAGGGGAATGCATTAAGATTGCACCTCCGTTAATAATTTCCAAAGATGCATTGGTGGAAGGTCTTAATGTTCTGGAAGAAGCATGTGACGAATTATTCGGAGGAAAATAAACCTATTTGAATCAATCTGAAATGGAAAATAAAATTGATATAACCATCGTAGGAGGTGGAATGATTACTCACGACCTTATTCTGCCTTCTGTTTATCATCTTCAAAGAACAGGCATAGTTAATGAAGTGAATGTTTGCGCTCTTAACTCCGGGCCACTGAAATTCTTAAAAACATCAAAGGATATCGTTCACTCTTTCCCGGGACAGGATTTTAATGCCTTTCCTCCGGTTACAGAACCCGAAAAAAACATGTATCCGGAGTTGTTTAAAGAAGTACTGGCAAAAATGAAGCCCAGGCAAATGGTCATTGTTGCAATGCCCGATCAGCTTCATTATCCGGTTATTATGGAAGCATTAAAAAACAACCAGCATATTTTATGTGTAAAACCTTTGGTACTCAAATATCAACAAACTATTGAAATTGAAAAGCTGGCTTATGAAAAAGGGTTGTTTATCGGAGTAGAATATCATAAACGTTTTGATACACGGGCTCTGATGGCTAAGCGGGCTTATGAATTAAACCAGTTCGGAGAATTCATAATTGGTGAAGCTAAAATGATTGAGCCCTATTTCTACAGGTCCTCCAATTTTCAAAATTGGTTTACCTGCGATAAAACCGATCCTTTTGTGTATGTAGGCTGCCATTATGTTGACCAGGTGTATTTTATTACAGGATTGAAACCGACAGAAGTTACTGTTTCAGGAGTCAAGGGAAAATTCCCAAACGGTAATGAAGGTTATATGTGGGCGAATGGCAGGGTAAAGTTTGAAAATGGAGCCATCCTTTCGGTCACCGACGGACTGGGCTATCCGGATGACGGTGCAGGCAGTAATGAACAAAACCTGCACATGTACTTTGAGGGTGAAGGTAAATCTGGTCACCTGAAACATAACGACCAGTTTCGGGGTGTGGAACATTCCTACCTTGAAGGGATTGGCCCGGGGGGTACGCATTTCAATTACGTGAGCCCCGACTTTTACCGATTGGTGCCATGGGAAGGTATGGGAGATAAACCTGTCGGTTACGGGTATGAATCAGTTGCAGCAATAATTAAAACAGCCCATTCAATCGAAAACCAGGTATCCTCCCTGGCGGAATCAGAATCACTGGAAAAAAGGCAGGAACTTATTAAAGCTGTTGACGAAAAAGGCATATTGGCTACACCTGCAAACAGTTCTATCAATGAACTGGTTGTTGAAGCAGCCCGTCTGTCAATTCTAAACGACGGTGATATAGCAGTCATTGAATACGGAGACAATCCCCATGTTCATCTTCGCAATAAATGAGTTTCGAAGATGTCACAGGCTGTTTTTTTTTTAAACAGTCAATATATTTTTTTCCCTTATCATTAATTTAATCATTAAATGTCATTGATCAATTTTTTATTATTCATTAAAAAAGAAGAAATAAGTACATTCAATTAAACTTTTATATTCATGAAACAAAAATTATTTTTAACCTTTTCACTAATCTTTTTTTCAATCATTAGTGCATTTGCTCAACAACGAACCATCACCGGCACAGTAACTGATGCGAATGAAGGGCTACCCTTACCCGGAGTTACAATTGTAGCACAAGGTTCCACAGCCATAGGTACCATTACAGATGGTAATGGGAATTATTCATTAAGAATACCGGAAAATGTGGATGCCCTTATCTTTTCTTTTATCGGAATGGAGTCAAAAACAGTGAACATTGGAACATCCAATGTAGTAAATGTGGAACTCGAAACTTCATCA
>JBEPWX010000474.1:0-3381 GCA_041642235.1 Mariniphaga sp. | reverse complement strand
TTAATTTTGATATTCTTATTTACAAGAACCAGATGGTTTTCGGACGAATGACCAGTTCCCCCAATTTTTTGCACTTGTCGCAATTTAAGCAACAGTGAGGGCAGAAACGATAGGAAAATACTTGCAGTGAATACCATTAAAAACTGAACTGAATTACTTTTTAACTGATTATTTAAAATCAAAGCAAATATGACCATAACAAGGTTGGATGCAACCATTATAAGAGTTACAGTCAAATGATTTGAAAATAATTTAAGTAACCGGTGATGAATATGATTTTTATCGGGTGAAAAGGGTGACCTGCCAGAACGGATCCGGATTGTCATTACCCTTAACATATCTATTAATGGCAATAAAACAATTGCAAAAGAAACCGACGGCGCTGCACCAATAGCGTACAAAGCCGTCTTATTAATATTTAATTCATTGAAACTGACAATCAGAACTGCAATTATCATTCCCACTACCAGCGAGCCTGTATCGCCCATGAATAGCTTGTTTTTATTTCCAAATACATTGAAAAGAAAAAAACCTGCCAGGCTGCCTGTAAGTGAAAAAGAAATAATGGCATGATGGATATGTCCCGCCAGAAAGAACCATGATCCTAAAATAAAGGAAGCCATCATGGCCAGACCTGAGGATAGTCCATCAATCCCATCAATCAAATTAAAAGCATTGATGAGGGCAATCATTACAAATAAAGTAATTAAGAAACCTGCAACAGGAGGAATGCTCTGAATACCAAGCAATCCATGTAAACTTGTTATTTGCAGGTTTCCAAGTATAAGCAGTAATGCTACAGCAACAAATTGTACTGCAAATTTTTTTCGTGCTGAGATAGTAATCAGATCGTCTTTTAATCCAATGAAAAACATCAGGATGTTTGCGGCAATTATATACCGCAGAGGAAAAAAGTGCAGGCCATGAGAAGAAAGTATTATGCTTAAATTAAATGCAATAAAAATAGCAATGCCACCAAGTGGTGGAATAGCCGTTGTATGTAATTTTCGCTCATCGGGAGGATCAAACAATCGTTTTTCTCTGGCAACTTTAAGAATAGAAGGAATAACAGCTACTGCAATTAAGAAACTTAAGGCAGGTGCCAGTACCACATGTAAAATCTCAGTGAGTAACATTTAAACAGGATTTGATTTAATATAGGTTTTCCAGACGGCGAAGATAGAAACAAATACATTATCTGCCAAATAATATTTTTAATAGTTTTTACATTTTTTATATCTATTTAAGATATATGGTTTTTGAAGGTTTTACGTACTAAGATATATTATAAAATGCTATTGATAAATGGTTTGTAGTTAAGGAGGCATTTTCAAAATTCCCAGAACCATGGAATGAGCAGAACGCTTAAAATAAATGCGATTATTTGCATAGGAGCTCCAATTCGTAAAAAGTCCAACCCTGTATATTTACCCACGGCTTTTATTACCAGGTTTGCCCGGTAACCACGAGCAGTCATAAAACTGGAAGCACCTGCTATTGCAATAGCAACAAAAAATGGTCGGGAATCAACACCAAGTAGTTGGGCAGCCATTGCTGCAATGGGGAAAACGAGTGCAACGGCAGCATTATTTGTTATAATTTCGGTTAAAACCGAGGTGATTATCCAGATAATGGCTAGCACACCTGCTGGACCTATTGATCGTACAATACTGATTGCATCTGCAGCGAATAGATTAGCTACCCCTGAATTTTGCATAGCCTTACTGATTGCAAAAGCTGAGGCTATGGCTATTAACATATCCCAGCTTATAGCTTTAGTATAATTTTGCTGAGGTAATATCTTCAACCATACCAACAGAAGGGCTGCCAGTGAAACATAAATGAATATGTTCAGGCGCATGCCAAAACTATAATTTACCAGTTCGTTTGTTATAATGGCCCCAACCATTAATAAAAGAATAATTAATGCAGTCCATTTTACCCGAGTGCCTTTGTCGCGTTGGAAGGTACTAACATAGTTTACCAGGTAAAACATTTGCGACGATTCCCAGGTTTTTTGAAATTCCTCGGTAGCAAGCAGTACTACATTATCACCCACCTTCAGTCCTAGGTTCGAAAGGTTTTGAGTTATGCGCTCTCCGTTTCTGTGGATGGCCAGTACTACTGCATTGAACTGATCAAAGAAACTGAATTCGGTAACTGTTTGCCCCAGCCATGGAAAACGGGGCGATAAAACAACCTCGTACTGTTTCAGGTTTTCAGGATTCTCGTGTTTAAGGTATTCCATACCTTTAAGCTTTACATCCTTGTGCGACAGAATGTAGTTTAGTCGTTCAGAATTACCGGTTACAAGAATTTCATCATCCTGGTAAAGCCGGAGACTTGATTTTTTAGGATAAAGTATTTTGTTTTTCCTTGCCAGGGAATGTATTTCGAGTCCTGTCAATCCTTCAACACACTTGTTTTTAATTTCCTGACCTGCAAGCCGGCTGTTTGGTGTGAGTTTTAAATTGTAATAATAGTCTTTACCATTATATGCGTCAGAAAGTAATTTAACTTTTTCACCAGGCAAAAGCCAGTTGCCAAATACGGACATGTAAATGAAACCGAAAATTGAAATAAATATCCCTACTTTTCCAAGTTCAAAAAGATGAAAACCTTCTTCTCCGGTTTCAAGAAGCAGCCCGTGTACTACCAGGTTCGATGAGGTTCCGATAAGGGTACACATCCCACCGAATATAGCAGCATAAGAAAGTGGAATCAGAAATTTTTTCCATGAAATTCTCATGGTTTCAGCCCAACGGATTAATATAGGAGAGAAGTTTACGACAATGGGCAGGTTATTGAGAAAAGCTGAGAAAAATGCAACTGGTATCATCAAACGCGGCAACATAAAAGTCATGCGGTTACGCTTTCGGGGCAGGTAAGCCTGTGAGAGTCGTGTCATTAATCCCGATTGCTTGATTCCTTCATTAACCAAAAATAGTACAGCAATGGTTATCAATCCGTTGTTGGAGAAACCTGCTATTAACTCCTGGTCGGTTATGATACCTGTAGCCATGAAAATTACAGCAGCACTGAGCAGAATGAGTCCCGGGCGCATTGCTTCCAATATGAAAGCTACGGCCATGAATAAAAGTACAGCAATTACTATCCAGGATTCGAATGTCATTCTTTTGTAGGTTCTAAAAACTGGCAACCCTTACAGCCTTTCTTATTAAATGATGGCTGTTTTTTAATCTTTAGCAATATTTTTCAGGCAAATATAGAAATGAATTTCTATTGGGTTTGAATTTGTTCGGGGGAAATTAAATCTCATAAATTATTGCCATCATTTTTGCCGGAAAATTATTGCCAGCTTTAAAACATTTAATATAATATAAATGTATCAATACCGAAAAGATATTAAACTTCAGGTAT
>JBEPWX010000473.1:0-3389 GCA_041642235.1 Mariniphaga sp. | reverse complement strand
AGGATTAAACCTGAAAGGTGGAATTAAATCGGGAGATTGGGTTGCAGGATTTTATTTACCCGGTTGGGAAGTGAGCTTTAATATAAATGAACGCAACTTTATTTTACGTACTGAGATGTACTAACTGTTGCTCAATAAAAGAATAAAATCGCACCTGAAATTAAAAAATCAAAGGGGTAACCAATAAAATTTATAATGTATGTCACGATCGCGGAAAAGTAATCATTTTATTAATCTCAACTTAAATGTCAGAGGATTAACCCAGTCGGCCACACTTCTGATAAATGAACGAAGTAATGAGCTGATTAAACAAGGCAAAACGGTCTACAAACTTGGACTTGGGCAATCACCATTCCCCGTACCTGATTTAGTGCAGGAAGCATTGCGCCGGAATGCTCATCAGAAAGATTATTTGCCTGTTAAAGGACTACCATCTTTGCGGGAAGCTATATCTGAATTTAATTTCCGGCATCAAAAGATTAAATGTACCCCTGATGACATTATGATTGGCCCCGGTTCCAAAGAGTTGATTTTCATATTACAACTGGTTTATTACGGAGAGCTGATCATCCCCACCCCCAGTTGGGTTTCCTATTCCCCACAGGCCCGGATAGCCGGAAGACATGTATCCTGGGTCCCAACATCCGAAGATAATGATTGGCGGCTAAGTCCCGAGAAGCTGGATATTATCTGCCGTTCCGATCCCGACCGCCCCAGGGTTGTTATTCTTAATTATCCTTCAAACCCTACCGGCTCAACCTATCCAAAGGTAAGATTGAAAAAACTTGCAGAGGTAGCCCGCAAATACAACCTGATTCTTGTTTCCGATGAGATCTATAGTTTAATCGACCATTCAGGTGAACACGAATCCATCGCCCGGTATTATCCGGAAGGAACTATCATTAGCAGCGGATTAAGTAAGTGGGCCGGAGCCGGAGGATGGCGTCTGGGAACATTTACGTTTCCTGAAAATCTGCGATGGCTTCAAAATGCCATGGCTATTGTAGCGAGCGAAACCTATACCTCCACGAGTGCACCAATTCAGTACGCTGCTGTTGAAGCATTCAGGGATAACCCTGAAATTGATGCTTATTTGTATCATTCCCGAAGAATTCTGAAAGCCATTGGAACTTTTACTGCCGAAAAATTAAAAGCAAAACACCTGACCATGCCATCGCCAAAAGGTGCATTCTATCTTTTCCCCAATTTCAATTATTACCGGGCGAAGCTTATGGCAAAAGGAATATTAACTTCCTTCGAATTGTGTGAAACACTGCTCAACGAAACGGGAATAGCTTTATTACCGGGAATGGATTTCGGCCGGCAACCCGAAGAACTTACCTGCCGTCTGGCCTATGTTGATTTCGATGGAACTATGGTGCTGCAAAAAGCAATGAGTGATTACCGGAATGAACCGTTAACAGAAGATTTCCTGAAGAACTATTGCGGAAAGATGTGTGAAGCTATTGGTAAACTGGAAGCATGGCTGGGTGATCTGTAGAAAATGGAAACAAGAACTCTGGTAAAGAAACGATTCCTTAAGAAGTCTTATAAAATCGAGGCCATGAACATTGCAAGATCTTTGTTTCCCAAGGTATATTCATGCTCAAACTTGGTTAAATTCTTTACGTAAAGCATTCCGGGATGCCCTATCTACCAATGTAAATATCCGGTCTGTCTCATTCTTTTTACGGTTGGGCTGATGCCCCTTTATTTTTATCAGTTTATAATCCAGCTGGTCTGTAACTCTGAAAAATTCCCTGTACAATTCATGATTTTTCAGGAGACGGTTATTTCTTGATATATAATCATTTTTCTCAAGCCGTCCGCGTCTTTCAATCAAACTCATGATGTTGAGGGAATCGGAATAAATTTCGATTTTATTTCCTGCAGCATTAATCTGGTCGAGTGCCCAAAGCAATGTTTCAAGTTCGAGTTTAGCAGACGATGTATTTTCAAACCGCTGCACCCTTACCTGATTTTTCAATTCTTCGTATGATGCTTCCCTGTTGTTGAATGCGAGCCAGGCACCATAGCCAATTCCTGATTTCACATCTACACTTCCATCGGAGAACAAGAGGATGGTGTCCTTTTTCCGGTTGCAGCTTTCCTGAGTATTATCCGGCATACTTTTCAATTCTTTCTGTAACAAGTTTTGAGCTGATGATAGCCATTGGCAGACCTGCTCCGGGCGCTGTAGAGGCTCCCGTATAAAAAACATTTTTGTATTTCTCGTCAAAATTTGCAGGCCGGAATGCACCAATCTGCCCCATGGTGTGCGATAAGCCCAGACCACTGCCAAAATTTAAATTAAAACGATCGCGCCACTCTATAGGAGTATAAATAGTTTTTGAAATAATATCAGGAAAAATGTTCTTTCCAATCCGATCCGAAAAATCGGAAATAATGCTGTTGACTATTTCATCCCTGTCGTCCCAGTTATCTTTATAATACAGATTGGGCACAGGGCATACAAAAAAGAGGCTTTCGCAACCCTGGGGTGCGCACCCGGAATTATATTTTGAAAGCACATTCACATAGTAATATGGTTTTTGCAATGAATCAGGTTGTTTCATTACATTTTTGGAATATACTTCAAAATTGTTTCCCAGGTAGTAATTATGGTGGTTTACCTGTGGAAGTTTGCCTTTCACTCCTAAATAAAACGTGAGATATCCCATTGTCCAGCTCATCTTTGCCAGTTTCTTGTCGTTGTAATCTTTTCGCCTGAAAATTTTCCCACGAAACCATGCTGCATCTGCATTTACCAGGTAGATATCGGCTTCCAGACGTTGGTTCTTTTTATCAAGGAAACATTCAAGCCGGCCATTTTCCCCCACGTAGTCAACTATTTCGGTATTGTAACGGAATTTCACATGCTCCTTCTGCAGTTCGTTAACCAGGCCTTCCACTATTTTGTACATTCCCCCCTTAACATTGTAATAGCCATCATGTCTGAATTCCGTGTAGGAAAGCAGGCTGTATATAGCCATTGTATCGAAGGGAGTTCTGCCCAGGAAAAAAGCCACCAGTGAAATAATCTGCTGTGCTTCTTTCGATGAAAAATAATTCTTTACATGTGAATGGAAACTTTTAAAAAGAACAGGTAAATGTACCGGATTCACCCGCATAAGAGTAAGGATGTAGGCCAGCTTTGAGTCGAAATTATTTTTAATTACCAAATCCACTGTATCGTGAAAGAGTGCTCCTGACTTTCGCATATATTTCTCAAACTTCTCCTCAAAGAAAGGCTCTGTTTCCCTAAATTGTGCCGCCAGTTTTTCAATGTCTTTATACAAATAAAATGTCTTTGGATTTCCGCTGAAATGAACTGTATACAATGGGTCAAGTTCAATATATTCAAAAGGCAATTTTATATTACAATCTCT
>JBEPWX010000472.1:0-3399 GCA_041642235.1 Mariniphaga sp. | reverse complement strand
CAATTAGGACTTACTTCGGGCGATGCAAAAAAAGAAATTAAAACGATTGAAGTTTTAGCCACTGCTTATAATTCGGTACCCGAACAAACTGATAATACCCCTTTTGAAGCTGCCTGGGGTGATATCCTCACGCCCGAAGTGAGAAGCATTGCTGTTTCAAGAGATTTATTGGAAATGGGTCTTACCCAATACAGTAAAGTTGAGATCGATGGTCTGCCGGGGGAGTATGTTGTTCTGGATAAAATGAACAGAAGGTGGAAGAAAAAAATAGATATTTATATGGGAACCGATTTAGAGGAAGCTCTTGAGTGGGGTGTAAAAAAAGTAACCATAAGCTGGGAGGCCCAACAATAAACCATTCAACTTCCTGAGTTTTTAATACTCACCACCCCCCATATCCATTCCTCCATTTCCACCATTGCCACCATTTCTTGATTCTGAATTGAAGTTATTAATCCTGTAGCTCAGTGTCAGCATGAAAACTCTGGGTTCACGTTTCCACTGAAACCAACTTTTAAAATCCGGTCCATATGATTCCCTTTCAAATTGGGCAGTACCCAATGGATCGCGCACACTTAAAGTTGCTGATAATTTCCTGTTGAAGAATTCATGACGGTATGAAACGTTTGAATAAAAAAAGGCTTTCGATTCACCTTGTGCTGAAACGGAAGGCCCGCGATAATAGCCGTTTACCTGCAACCTTGAATTATCAGAAAATTTTAGTGTTGTATTCATCCGGCTGTTCCAGTTAGTACTTTCACGATCAATGGAATTCCCGTAAATTTCACCTGTTATCCGGTAATTGTACATGGAGACACTTGCATTTACCAGAAGCCAATCGGTAATAGATATGTTACCTGTTAATTCAGTACCTGTAGCATAATCTTTATGAAAATTATCTGCCCTTAGATAGAAAATACCATCTTCAAATGTTTCATACCGGTCAATTTTATTGTTAGTAACCCGATGAAATCCATCGAGTGAAACATACGAACTGCCAAACCTCCTTAAAACACCCAGTTCATAGGAATCGGTATATTCAGGTTCAAGATTTGGATTCCCTATACGAATCGTGTACCGGTTGTAATAATTTGGATTGGGATCCAAATCGCGGCCCCCCGGCCGATTAATTCTTTTACTGTAGCTGGCCATTAATTCGGTTTCTTCCCCTATCTTATAGGAGCTGTGAAAAGTGGGAAACAAATCGAACCGGTTTAGTTGAGACACCTCATCCTGATTGGTATTTGCAATTTCACGTATTGTCAGTTCAGCCCGTAAACCTGCCATATATTCAAAATTTCCGAAAGCATTACTATAAGTTGCATATACAGCATGCACATCCCGGCGAAAATCGGTAACACTTGAAAATTCATCGTTAATTTCCCACGAGTTTGTTTCCTGATCAAAAATTTCAAAGGAAAGCCCTTCTATTTCCCGATCTAAACGGCTGAGGGCACCTGCTTCCAATCTTCCGGTTTCACTGAAAGGAAACGTATAATCGAGTTTAAACCTGAACTCTTCTTCCTCTTCCGTTTCAATCGCTGATACACGTTCAATAAACTCATTTGTCTTACGAAAATTTTCATCGGCAACAATTTCATTCTCTGCTTCAGTATCACTGCCCTCTTCTTCTGAATAATATGCCATAGCTTCAATTTTGTGACCATCGTTGTTGAAGTTATGCTGAAAATTCAAATTGATATCAAAGAAATCATTATACCTGTCGGAAATTTCCTCTGTAACTGAGTACAACCTGGTACTTTCAGGTGTGGTAAAACGCCTTGTTTGCCCGTTTCCACTCCTGTAACTTTTGCTCGTCCCCAATTCTCCTGATAACGAAAGTGTGGTATTATCGGTAAGGTACCAATCAATCCCCGATTTAAAATTATGACCGCTGCGATTGTAATTACGTGAGCCATCGATGTATAATAATGAAGTGGTATCGTTTTCAATAGTCTCTCGTCTGACTGACATGCTTCCATACCTTGTTTCGTCGCGCCAATCGGCCCCGACAGTAAATTTAAATTTTTCAGTTCGGTAATTCAGAGTAACATCTCCCCGGTATTTGTCGCGTGTACCCACAGAACCATTCACAATGCCGCTAAACCCGTTCAGAGAGTTCTTTTTTGTAACAAGATTAATAATTCCTGCCATACCATCGGGCTCGTACTTGGCTGAAGGGTTGGTTATTATTTCAATTGATTCCAATGCTGATGAAGGAATCTGGCGTAAGGCATCACTTCCATCAAGAACCGTTGGCCTGCCATCGATTAAAACTGTAAAATTTGAAGAACCACGTACGCTGACATTGCCTTCAATATCCACCTGAACAGAAGGAGTGTTTTCCAATACATCAACTGCAGTTCCACCAATTGCACTGATAACCTGGCTTACATTCACTACCTTCTTATCGAGTTTAAATTCCACCTGTGCTTTATCAGCAACCACATTTACATCACCTATCTCAACAGAAGAAGCTTTTATGGGTACTCTTCCCAACTCAATCAATGAATGATCCTCCTCAATAACTATATTTTTTACATTTGATGTTTCAAATCCAATAAAATTTGCCTCAAGGTAAAATTCACCATAACCTAAATCTGTGATTTCAAATTTTCCTTTTTCATTAGTGATTCCTCCCGAAATTAATGTTGAATCATCTGCCCGATATATGGCAACATTTGCAAATTCAAGGGGAGACTGTGATCCTTCATCAATAATAATTCCTGAAACCTTTGTCGGCTTTGAGTCATCCTCAGGTGGAATAGTATGACCTCCCAACGAGAAAAAAAGCAAACTAAATATTAAAATATACGTTATAAGAAAATTATTCTGTTTCATTTTTTTTTGTGTTTTTTCAACCATTTCGCTTAATAAATAAGACAAACTTGTCTTCTATTAGTTTAATCCCTTTTTTGTTAACAACAAGTTAATTACATCCTTCATTTTAATATCTCTGTTTCAATACAATTTGCAGTAAACTAACAAGAAAAAAGATTGAAGGCATTCATAAAGCTGAATTGAATTTTTATAAAAAGGCACACAAATTTTTTAAAAAATTGCACAATATGCTTTCCATATTAGAACTTATATCGTTAAATTTGATTTCGTGTCGTATTAAAACTATTCTTACTTTAAAATCAATAAAATATGAATGATTATCCGGAACAAAAACCACCGACAACTAATCAGGCACCACCTCCCAATTACCTGGTGTGGTCTATTCTCACAACCATCTTATGCTGCCTTCCATTTGGTATCGTTTCGATAGTTTATGCAGCACAAGTGAATTCCAAATGGCAGACAGGGGATTACGAAGGAGCACGCCTTTCAAGTAAGAATGCAAAGTTATGGGCATTAATAGCCTTAGGTGTTGGACTTGTTGGAGCATTTCTTTGG
>JBEPWX010000471.1:0-3413 GCA_041642235.1 Mariniphaga sp. | reverse complement strand
TGAGCCTTGTTTAAAGTTCTTTCCAACCAGAAAATAGTAACGATAAAAAAGGATAGGCAACAGTAACTGACTGTCTTAGTTTTTATAGAACCAATATATCACAGGTACTTATACGTTCACAATATGGAATTGAAAATATCACTATTACTATAACTTTGCAGGAATCAGAAAATAAAACCGAAATTTTAACAAATAAGGTATAAAATGGATCAATTTGCGTTAGGCGCCGATATTGGTGGCAGTCACATTACATGCCAACTTTTCAATCTCACAAAACAGAAACCACTGGAGCACACTCGATGCAGGCTAAATGTTGACAGCACGGCTTCAAAAAATGAAATAGTAGAAATCTGGACTTCTGCTATACGTTTATCCACAAAAGATTATTCATTTACCTCCCTCTCAGGCATAGGTTTTGCGATGCCCGGTCCTTTTGACTATTCCAAAGGAATTGGCAAATTTAGAGGAGTACAGAAATATGATAATTTATATGATGTGAATGTCCGAAAGGAGATTCAGCACCGGCTAAACCTGACAAATCAGTTTCCAATCCGATTTTTAAACGATGCATCCTGTTTTGGAATCGGAGAATCCTGGATAGGAGAAGCGTCAAATTACAGCAGGACAATTGCATTTACATTGGGAACCGGATTTGGTTCCACTTTTTTAATAAATGGCATACCTGTTAAAGGAAAGGATGGAATACCTGAAGACGGATTCCTGTACCATATCTCTTATAAAGACTCAATAGCTGATGATTATTTCTCTGCAAGATGGTTTTTGAATGAATACCACAAACGAACAGGAAACAAATCGATAAGCGTTAAAGATCTGTCATTAATGGCACTATCCGATCCAAATATCTCAGCTCTATTTCAGGATTTTGGAGAAAACCTCGGAGAGTTTCTTGTTCCATGGATTAAAAAGTTCAATGCCGGTTGTATTGTTTTAGGTGGCAATATTTCCAAAAGCTTACCCTTATTCCACCAGGAAATAATGAATGAGTTTCATAGCTATAATCTGCACCCTTTTCTATATCATTCAATACTGGCTGAAGATGCGGCATTATATGGAAGTGCCCGGTTATGCGATGACAAGCTATATTCCAGACTGAACTGAATATCGATTTAGTTTTCGCATTAAAAATAGAATGTTCATTTTTTAGAATACCCAGTTAAGCCAAATATAAGCATAGTATATGTTATACAAATTACCTGCATAGCATTATCGCCTGCTATGAGAAAGTTAATCCTGAACTAAATGCTGAAACAGATACTTAAATTCAGTTATCATGCAAGTATCTGTTTTTTGTGCTTTATATTTGCTTTTTACTTTTAATTTTTATACTGAAAAAGCCTGAGATAATATGATACTGGGCACAGATGAAAAAAGAAGGAGGCAAAATCATTTCGCTTCCTCTTAAATACTGGAATAAAATAATGGAGCAAAACAACAGTTACAGAAAAACAAGTCAACATATAATGCCGGTTTTCAAGCAACCGGCTGAACACTCCGGATATGACGTTTATCCGTTACATTCACTGGAAAAGGATAAGATTTATTCAGGGTTAGAATCACTTGCATCTGCGATTATGCATCATAAAATTGTACTAATAGATGGTTACATTGGAGTGTTTTATGAAGATTTCAGAAGAAAGCTGCAGGTATGTTTTGACGAAATGAAATTGAAAACATCCTGGACAGATATTTCTGTTTTTTTTAAACCTGAAATGGTTATTGATGAAATGACAGTCCCATTTTTGGGAGGGGACGATCCCTTGTTCGGTAGCCGGACGACATTAACCCTTTTGGATTTTTTTCAGTCTGAGAAATTAAACCAACCTTTCATGGATAATTCAGCCGACATTAATATTATTTATGGAACAGGGGCAGGGCTTACCGGCATAAAAGGTTATTTAATCTACATTGATTTACCCAAAAGCGAACTGCAATTCAGAGCAAGGGCAAAAGCAATAACTAACCTGGGGGTATCAAAGCCCCAGGAAACAAAGCCCATGTATAAAAGATTTTATTTTGTAGACTGGCCTGTTCTAAACCATCACAAAAAAAACCTCCTGCCTGAAATCGATATCATTATTGATGGTCAGCGCCCTGAACAAATTACCTGGATGAAAGGTGCAGATTTACATTCGGGGCTAAAAGACATCAGCCAAAATGTATTTCGTGTCAGGCCATGGTTCGAACCCGGTGCCTGGGGCGGCAACTGGATAATGCAACAAATTGAAGGGCTTAATAAAGAAGTGCCCAATTATGCCTGGTCTTTCGAATTGATTGTTCCCGAAAACGGATTGATTTTTGAAAGCTCCGGCAAATTACTTGAAGTTTCGTTCGACAGCCTTATGTTCCAGGAAGGTGAAGCCGTTTTAGGAGAAGCATTCAGCCGGTTTGGTTCAGAATTCCCCATCCGGTTCGATTTTCTGGATACTTTCGAAGGGGGTAATCTTTCGATACAATGCCATCCGACAAAGGAATACACAAAAAAACATTTCAATGAGAATTTCACACAAGAGGAAACATATTACATCCTTGACACAAAAGAAGGTGCCTGTGTTTATCTCGGATTTCAGGAGGATGTTAATCCGAAAGAATTTGAAAAAGCATTAACCGAAAGTTATGAATATAAGAAGGAGGTAGATATTGAGAAGTTTGTACAAAAGCTTCCGGCTCATAAACACGATTTATTCCTGATACCGCCGGGAACCATACACGGGTCGGGTATTAACAACCTGGTTCTTGAGATCAGTTCCACACCATATATCTTCACCTTCAAACTTTACGACTGGCTGCGGCTTGATTTAGATGGAAAACCACGTCCCATTAACATCAGACGTGGTATGGAAAATCTTCACTTCGATCGTAAAGGCAGTCAAGTAACCGAAAAACTGATAGCACGACCTGAATTGATTGACACAGGAAACAACTGGCAATTGTATCATCTTGCAACTCATGAAGATCATTTTTATGATGTCCACCGGATGCATATTAATACAGAAATGGAAATTGGCACAGAAAATAGATGCCATGTATTAAGTCTTGTTGAAGGAACCCGAATGGCTGTATTAACAAAAAACGGTGTATTCAGACGGTTTAATTATGCCGAGACCTTCGTTATACCAGCTGCCGCCATATCCTATAAAATAATCAATGAATCAGAAAATGAAATAATTGTTGTAAAGGCATTTATAAAATAATACCTGCCAGCTACCAATCCATGAGATGACTTTACCCTCTGCATAATCTCTTTTATAAAAGATTTAATGCCTTATCACTATTTATTTTAACAGCCTTATGGGCAATAATTGTTTATCACCCGGAACAAACGATAGAGAAGCCCAAACTTTATTAACAGAATAAAAACTAAATCGTTTTGGATTGAACTCTTCGAATTTTTG
>JBEPWX010000470.1:1480-3422 GCA_041642235.1 Mariniphaga sp. | reverse complement strand
GGCTACACAACCGGCTATTCTTGAATTGGTTAACTTTTTAAATATATGGGGGCTGATATTTATCGGACTGGGGTTATTTCTTGGAATCTTTGCCCGCCTGGCCGTTTATGCCGGAATTGTGTTATTATTTTTCTACTATGTTGCTTATCCGCCATTTCAGGAATATAACTACTGGTCTCCCCAGGAAGGGCATTATTTATTGGTAGATAAAACCTTTATTGAATTGGTGACTTTAATTGTTTTGGCATTATTCCCCAAGGCTTTGAATATAGGTCTGTGGAGCCTGCTTAAAAAAGTAAAGCTTCAGATAAATCTGCCGCGCCTGTTCAAAAAGAAACATCCACAGGTTGCTGCAGTGAAATCCGCTGAATCAGGCAGCCGCAGGGATATGTTGAAAAACCTTGCCTTTATTCCATTTTTAGGAGGGTTTGCCTGGGCATTTGTGAACGATAAAAAAGAGACCAGTCCGGATGCATTTACAGGAAGTACCATTACATTAAAACAGCGAAAGCTTACTGAGATTGAAGGTGAAATGCCCATGGGTGTTCTGGCAAAAGGGAAAAAGCCGATTAGTAGGTTAATTATGGGAACGAATCATTTATCGGGAAATGCACATGCCCGGGATTTAAAATATGCCAGTTCACTTTTCAAAGCATATAATACTGAGAAAAAAATAATCGAGACCTATATGCTGGCAGAGCAGGCAGGAATAAATCTCTTTTTTGCCACACCGCTTTTAGACCAGTACAGAAAAATGTTTGGAGGCAATTTTCAGACATGGATAAATGTAGCCCCAACAAAAGATGACATCTACAGCAAGGTAGATAAGGCAATAGACAGAGGAGTAGATTATATTTTTATCCAGGGAGCCGCATGTGACAGGAGGATTTATGACGGTGAGGTAGATGTAGTGGTTAAATGTGTAGATTACATCAAAAGACAGGGATTCCCTGTTGGCCTGGGTGCACATACGATTCAGGCTATGCAGGCCTGTGTAGACGCAGGAATAGATCCCGATTTTTATTACAAAACAATGCATCATGATAAATATTGGTCGGCTCATCCAAAAGAAAACCGATATCCCTATTTGTGGAGTGCAAACATTAGTGAGGACCACAATAAATTCCATGACAATATGTGGTGCCTGTTTCCTGAAGAAACTGTCGATTTTGTGCAGAAAGCAAAAAAACCGGTGGTAGGATTTAAAGTTCTTGCAGGTGGTGCGCTTCTCCCAAAAGACGGCTTTCAGTGGGCATTCGACAATGGGGCCGATTTTATAGAAGTAGGAATGTTTGACTTCCAAATTGTGGAGAATGTTATTCAAACCATTCAAAGTGTTAAAAACTCAGGAGACCGCACCAGACCCTGGTATGGATAAAATTCTGATTTTAAAGTCATATTTGTTATCTTTGATAAGGAAGTATAAAATTTCCGGCAAGATAAATTAATGATGAAAATAAAAAACTATAGCAGACTTCTCATTCAGCGAAAAAGGTTATTGGCATTAATAATGCTGCCTTTACTGTTTCTGTTTACGGAATGTTCGACCGAATCTTCAGATAATCATGGGAAAGTTGTAGTATTCAAAAATGTCAGTATAATTGATGCTGTAAATGGTCAGAAAGACAGGCAAAATGTCGTAATAAAGGGAAACAAAATAATTAAGACTGGTCCGACAGATGAAACTAATATTCCCGAAGATGCACATATAATCGATTGCAGCGGAAAATTTATGATCCCAGGATTGTGGGACGCGCACGCACATCTGACAAATGATGATGCGGCAATGCCTGAATTATTTCCTCTGTTAGTTGCCAGTGGAATAACATACATCAGAGATACAGGTGCAACGCTTGAATCAATCTTATCCCTTCGTAAAAAAGCCAATGAAGAATTGCAATCGAAAGGAATGGCTCCCCGCATTTTCATGACCGGACCACAT
>JBEPWX010000470.1:0-1470 GCA_041642235.1 Mariniphaga sp. | reverse complement strand
TATCGACGGATTAAAGCTTAGCTGGAGTTCATCGGTTAGTGCCGGCACACCTGAACAAGCCCGGTTCATTTTGGATTCTCTTATGGAAGCAGGGGTAAATGAAATTAAAGTTTATGATTTGATTCCCCGGGAAGTAGCTTTGGAAGTTTTTTCTGTTGCCGGTAAAAAGAATTATCCATTAAGTGCACATGTCCCCCTGGCAATGGATGTTATTGAAGCATCAAATGCCGGATTAACGAGCATGGAGCATATGTATAACCTGGAAATGTCATGTTCATTGGACTGGGATTCACTTTTAAATGCCCGCAGAAAAATGATTGCTGAGGGTATGGATAAGTCCGGGATATCGCTCAGAGAAGAAATTTACCGGTCACAACGCCTGCATTCGTTTAAGACACAGGATGAACAGCGACGATCCCTAATTCTTAATACTCTGGCAAAGAATGGCACCTGGCAGGTACCCACCCTTGTAATTATTGCACAGGATGAACACAGAATGTATACCAGAGAGGACTGGCAGGAAACCTTCCGTTTTTTACCAAAAGAATTACGGGAAAAATGGCTGAATGATGCCCTTAAAAAAGCACAACAACCTCCTTCAGAAGAAGGACTTGCCCATTCTGCCTGGGCTTATGATATGGTAAAAAGACTTAATAAAGCGGGAGTGGGAATTATGGCCGGAACAGATATGCCACTCTCTTTGCTTACACCTGGTTTTAGTCTGCACGAGGAGTTGGCGCTACTTGTACGTGCAGGCCTGAGCCCATTGCAAGCCATTGAATCTGCAACACTCACCCCGGCAAAATATTTTAAACTTGAAAATCAACAGGGAACAATTGCTGAAGGAATGTTGGCCGATTTAATATTATTGGATGCAAATCCACTTAATGACATTCGAAATACGTTACAAATTAATGCTGTAATGTTAAATGGTCATCTTCATACACGAAACCAACTGGATAAAATATTACAACAGCTTGAAAACTTTATGGAAAAGGGATCGGAAAGTCAATAAAGTTTTGTACATTTTATCAAATCAATAAAACATATTACTGTGGAAAAGAACTTAAACCGACGGAATTTCATACAAAAAACTGCAGTAACAGCAGGATTAACAACCTTTGGTTCATTGAGTATGGCAGCTAATTCTGTAAATACAGAATCTGGTTCACAAAATAATAAATTGCCACGGGAAGTCTGGATAGCCAGTATATCACAAATGGGTATAACTGCAGAGTCTTCAGAAGAAATGGTCGAAAAAATCCTTCAGAGCATGTCGGAATTAAAGGCAAAATCACCAGATATCATTTGCCTCCCTGAAGTTTTTGCTACTTCAAATATCACTAAAAATTATTCACTTGACGAAAAGGTACAGGTTTCTTTAAATGCCATTGAAAAAATATCGGCATACTCCAGAACAAATAAATGTTATACCGTTTGTCCGGTTTATACCAGTGAAAATGGTGAAGT
>JBEPWX010000469.1:0-3426 GCA_041642235.1 Mariniphaga sp. | reverse complement strand
TAAGTATGATGAGAATAATTAATACCATCACACCATCACGGTCTTTTTTAAAAAAAGAAAAATATTCATTTATTCTTTGCTTGTAGAAATTTCCCATATCTGTTATCATTTACAGGAACAAACTCGTAAGAACAAAAGATTAAATATAATATTTTTGATATTAAGTTCAATAACAACAACAAAAAATCTTCCAAAATTAAGGATGTTTTGTCAAACAATCCCTTGCATAAAGAAAGTAGCAACAGTAATAATTCCTATTGCAACCGGTGCAATATATCGAATAATAAAAAATACTATTTTAAAGAATTTAGATTTTAAATCTCCCTGATTACTTATTTCTTTAATGAATTCAGATTTACCCATTTTCCAACCTACAAAAATCACAATAAAAAGAGCACCAAATGTTAACATGATATTTGCAGAAGCAAAATCAAGCAATCCAAATATTGTTTTCCCGAATAGAGTGATTCCGCTAAGTTCACCGAAAGAAAGAGTTGCCAGGATGCCCAATACAGTAATTGAAACTGTTGCAATTATTGTCGCAGTTTTTCGGGTCAAATCCAATTCCTCCTTTAACCACGCCACAACTACTTCAAGCACAGAAATTGTGGAGGTGAATGCTGCAAGACTTAATAGTGCAAAGAAAATCACAGCAAATATTATTCCTCCAGGAATTGCTTTAAAAACATTTGGAAGTACTTCAAAAACAAGCCCCGGACCTGGAGATAAGTCAGTAACAGTAATAGTTGAAAAGGCAAAAATTGCAGGAATTACCATTAAACTTGACAAAATTGCAACTACAGTATCAGTAAGAGCAACCTGGGTTGAAGTACTTAAGAGGTGATTGTCTTTTTGTATATAGGATCCATAAGTAATCAGCGTCCCCATCCCGATACTCAGTGAAAATGCAGCCTGCCCTAAAGCCATCAGAACAGTTTTAAAAGTAACTACCGACCAGTTTGGCAAAAATAAATAACGAATACCTTCTGTTGCCCCGGTAAGTGTCATTGAACGTATAGCAACAAGTAAAATGAGCAATAACAAAATTGGCATTAATATTTTCGTAAATTTTTCAATTCCTCTTTTTATACCAGCAAAAACTACAATTCCTGTAATAAGCATCACGATTAACTGCCAAAACAGTGGACGAAAAGCATCAGAACTGAATTCAGCGAAATTCATTTCCATGTTTTTTACCCGAAACAATTTTCCAGTTAGAGCCTGGAACAAGTACTCCAGGGTCCATCCGGCAACTGTACTGTAAAATGACAGAATCGCAAACGCTGTGAGGATACCTAAAAAACCCACTAAAAACCAGGGGGTACCTGGTGCTAATTTTTTAAATGACCCGAATGCATTTAATTGAGCTTTTCTCCCTATAGAAAATTCAGATAACATAACAGGTATACCAATAACCAATACAAATCCTATGTATAGCAGCAAAAATGCTCCTCCCCCATTTTGTGTAGTGACTAACGGAAACCGCCAGATGTTACCCAACCCCACAGCAGAACCTGCAGTTGCAGCAATTACACCAAATTTAGAACCAAATGAGTCGCGATCAACAGGAAGCTTAACCATAGTAAACCAAATATTAAAATGTTGGTAAAGTTTGCCTTTCTCTTATGAATGTTATGAAAAGAGGCTAAAAATGCAAAAAAATATTATACATGAGGCAACTTCAGCAAAAATTTGCAATGAATGTTAAAAAGGATATCCTATTGCAAAAGAAAAATTAAAATCATCTCCTGTAATCTTTCTATGGCCCACAATCCATCCACCATAAGAAAGCTGTGATGGATCTCTTAATTTCATACCCACATCGAGCCTGAAAATGAAATAACTGAAATCGAACCTGAACCCGGTTCCGGCACCCAAAGCAAGCTGTTTGTAAAATTCATTAAACCTGAATTGTGCTCCGGGGCGATTGTCTTTTTCATTGATTGCCCATATATTTCCTGCATCTGCAAAAAGTGCCCCTTCCAGAAAGCCAATCAATTTAAAGCGGTATTCAAGATTGGCTTCCAGTTTGATGTCGGAAGACTGGTTAGGATACGCATCTTCAGGCATACGGTAGGTTCCCGGACCAAGCGAACGAACCTGCCACGCCCTGATACCATTTGCACCTCCAGAAAAATATTTTTTTTCAAATGGAAGAACATCGAAATTACCATAAGGGAATCCTATTCCTAAGAAAGCACGTCCAACAACCGCATTGTATTTATCGATAATATGTCCATATCTAAATTCAATATCAGATTTCAAATATTGTGCAAACCGTGTATTGAGTATGGAGTAATACTCAGAAAATCCAAGACCAATAGTATCAACAACATGGTGTGCCGGACGATCAAATATTTTAGAAAATAAAAAAAGTGAATTCCCGGCAGATTCAATATTGAACCTTAAATACCTGTAATCACGAAGAATACCTATACGTTGAGTATTGTAAATGAACGAATAATTAGTGGCTAATATCAAGTGATCTGTGAAACTGCTTTTAATATATAAATCCCTGATAAGATTTATAAAGCCAGGGTCAAACTGATAGAGACGCACCATATTAAAATCAATAAGATTCCAGAGATGCTTCCGGTTCTCAGAGGTCATCCAGTCATAGCCAAACTTAACATTAGAAATGGTACGGGTATATTCAGGTCTTCGTTGATAGTTATAGCCCAAAGAAAATACCGTTTTTGGAAGAAAATCACTGAATGCACTTACAAGAATTCCCGGTCCAAGAATTTTTGGAAAGGTAAGGCTGACTTCGGTTCCAATTTCTCTTGTATTGAAATATTCTGTCACTTCTTTTACCACCCTTTGTTGACGTTCCATCGCTCCTTTTAAATTTACCTGGAAAACCTCCGCTCCCCTGAACATATTTCGGTGCTTGTAATTTATATTTCCGGCAACTCCCATATTACCAGAAGTATTCGTCCCTTCAACATCAAAAGTAAATGCTTGTTTGCTTAAAGGAGCAAGCCTTATATAACTGTCAAGCAGATTGGAATCAGGATAAGCAGATGGAGGATTAAACTGAATATCAATGAACCGGAATTGTCTTAACCGGTTAAAGGCCTCAAATGTATGACGCGCATTATTTAAACTGTAAAGTGAATCACTCTCCATTTTTAGCAGACTCCGAAACAAACCGGGACGGAACTTGATTTCAGGATTAGGAAATAATGTATGATTTTCCCATCTAACTGTGTCAGTATGTTGCCAGGAGCCAGCCTGTTCCATTGACACAGGCACTGAACCAGGTAGGACTGAAATATAAAAATGATTCAAATAATAAGGGATCAGATTATTTGATTGCCGGGCTTCCAATGACATGCCAACAAACAAATCCAAAATAATCTCCTTTTCATATTTACTGCTGTCGGCCAAATAGCTAATTTCATCATTTGAAAAAAAATAATAACC
>JBEPWX010000468.1:0-3431 GCA_041642235.1 Mariniphaga sp. | reverse complement strand
AGTGGAGGAGATTTTGGAAAATTACAACAGCGATACACGTCTTCAGGACAGCCCGGCTGAAAAAGTAGCATGGCTGTTGCTTCAGCACGACAGCATTGAAATAATCCTGGGTACCCGCATCAATTGGGCACATCAGGACCCCGAGCAGCCGCTGGAACTGGAATTAAGAAAGATTGTGGTTAAACGAATAGTAAAAATACTGGTCAACAAATTCTTTAAACATGTGGAAATGGAATACCTGTAAAAAAAACTACCGCATCACTGCAGTAGTTTTTTAAAGCGCCCTCATGTTCCATTTTTGGTTTCCTTAAAAGTTCTAGTTGAAAATGGTTTTAATCCCACTATTTCATTTAAAAAATTAATGCTATTAAAACACTATACAAATAAAAACATAATCCATCGATAACGGGTAAATTAAATTGCTGAAAATGCAGGGAATACTTACCTATCTTTCCAATCCTTTTTCCTGATTAAATCAGCAAAAAAAAGGAGCCTTTAAATTAACTCCTATTTTTATAAATTATACCATCGGGTATTTCTTGAATACCTCTTCAGACTTCATCAGAATATCAATGTATTGACCCCTTTGATAGACAAATGGATCTTTAAGTTTTTTTCGCGAAAGCTTACCTTTAAAATCATCTAAAGATTGATATTCGTGATCATCCATCCATCTATTTAAATCAATTAATATATCTGAGACTACATCAGGCTTGTTTTTATAAAGGGCACTAACTATCTGTACGGCATCGGCACCGGCCAATATCATTTTTATCACATCTTTTCCTGTATAAATTCCTCGTGAAGCACAAATACTACCATCAAGATTACCATAAAGTACGCCGGCAAACCTCAAAGCAAGTAAATGATCTTTTCGGTTACTTAAATTCCAGGGAAAATGAAAAGATTCATCTTCAATGTCTATGTCGGGATAGAAAAACCGGTTAAACAGAACATAAGCATCAGCTCCTGCTTCATCAATCCTTTTGATAAAATTAAGTGGGTTTGTATAATAAAGGCTTATCTTGACGCTTACCGGAATCTTCACAGCCTTCTTAACAGATTCAACAATCTGTACCTGCCTTTCTTCCATCAGGTGTCCAGGCTCTTCAAAATACCCCGGGGTGGAATATAAATTCAGTTCCAGCCCATCTACACCCGTCTTTTCCAGTTCCTTGGCATATTCAATCCATGTTGATTCGTAAATTGCATTTAAGCTGGCAATTACTGGAATATTGACTTTCTTTTTTAGTTTTTCAAGGTTAAATAAGTGTTCCCGGGGCCCGGCATGTTCAATATTCGGAAACAGGCGTTCCATTTCCGCATTGCGGTATTCATACTCGCTCAAATCTTCTGACATCTGAAGATTTTCAAGCTGAATCTGCTCCTCAAACAATGATTTGTAGACAATTGCACCTATTCCAGCTTCTTCAAGCTTTTCGGCTACACCAGGTTTCATTACCAGATTACATGAACCCAAAACCAGAGGACTTTTAAGTTTTATACCCATATAGGTAGTTGATAGATTTGCCATGTTTAAATGATTTTTTATTATTTAATTTATGTTTTTAGAACAAATGCAAAAGCAGATGGTTTTCACCAAAAGCTGATTTTTTAAATATACGAAAAAGTTTGCTTCTATATAATAAAACTTCTCATCCAATCTTAAGTGGTTCATAAAAATCGAAAAGGGTAAAAATAGGATTATTATTTTCTTACCCTATATTTATCCCCTTTCCCAGAACCCAACACAAATACACGGACCTTGTAAACGGCTCCTGTTAAACGTGTCCCCTAACTGCCAAATACGGTTTATTCTCGCCATCTTTACGTTACTACCGTTGCCGGCAACGCACCTGGCTTTGTATTGCCTTCCGGTGAGGCGGCGCAGCTCTCTTTCAAACTGCCGGAATTGTTTGCATGCAGGGCAAACAAAAAGCCATCTGTCTAAAAGACAAATGGCTTTTTTAATTATTTAAACATCTTCTATAAAAGACTTAGGGTAACCGTTAATCCGGCCATAACCACTGAAACCATTGTCATCAGTTTAATAAGAATATTAAGGGAAGGCCCTGAAGTATCTTTAAATGGATCACCAACAGTGTCGCCCACAACACCTGCATGGTGTGCTTCACTTCCTTTACCTCCATAATTTCCTTTTTCAATAAATTTCTTGGCATTATCCCATGCACCACCGGCATTGTTCATGAAAACAGCAAGAGTAAAACCGGTTGTTAATCCACCGGCAAGCAATCCAACCACACCTGCAACGCCCATAGCTGCACCTACAATAACAGGAACAGCAATAGCAACAAGCGATGGAAGAAGCATCTCACGCTGGGCACCTTTGGTTGAGATTTCTACGCATTTGGCATATTCAGGGATAGCTGTTCCCTCAAGAATACCTTTAATTTCGCGGAATTGACGACGTACCTCATCTACCATTGCACCAGCAGCACGACCTACAGCTTTCATGGTCATGGCACTAAATACGAAAGCCATCATAGCGCCAAGAAACAAGCCTCCTAAAAACAGCGGGTTAAAAAGAGTGATATCATAAGCTGCTGAAAACTGCTTAACAGAAGCTGTAGAAATTTCGATTGCATTAGATCCTTCCGGAGCAGTAATATAAAAATCATATCCTCCTTTAGTAACAAATCCTTCACCTGCTCGTGCAATTTTTGTAAACCACAAACGAACCTCTTCCATATATGCTGAAATAAGAGCCATAGCCGTTAATGCAGCCGAACCAATAGCAAATCCTTTACCTGTTGCGGCAGTAGTGTTACCGAGCATATCCAGCGCATCGGTACGTTCACGCACCTGTGGAGGAAGTTCCGACATTTCAGCATTACCTCCTGCATTATCAGCAATAGGGCCAAAAGCATCTGTAGCCAGGGTAATCCCAAGCGTTGAGAGCATTCCAACTGCAGCAAAACCAATGCCGTAGACACCCATGGCAAAATGTTGTGAACCACCTGCTGCCCAAAAAGCACCCATAATACCCAGAACGATAGTAACCACAGGAATCCAGGTTGAATACATACCAACAGCAAGACCATCAATAATTGTGGTTGCCGGACCCTGCTGGGCTTGTTTGGCAATCCCTTTGGTGGGCCCGTATTCATCGGAAGTAAAATATTCGGTTGCCTGGCCAATAATTACACCAGCAGCCAAACCAATTACCACGGCCCAGAAAATTCCCCAGGTTACCCAACCAACCATGGCCAATACAACCATGGCAAGAAGAATCAACGCAGAGCTTCCCCCGGTTCCTATTAAAAGTGCGTTCAACAAAGTTTTTTGTGTAGCCGATTCTTTGGTGCGTACCATGAATATTCCAATAATAGAAAGAATTATTCCAATGGCAGCAACAATCATGGGAGCAAGTACAGCCTGGTAAACATCAATGACAAGGTCCTGAATCACCA
>JBEPWX010000467.1:0-3451 GCA_041642235.1 Mariniphaga sp. | reverse complement strand
ATGGTTAAATTCGTTTGCAGGGGAAATCGATGGAGACAGGCATGTCTATGACCTTATTTTTGAAGGCTATTTTGATAATTATATTTTAAATTTTTCAGAAAAGCTTAAGAACCTGGAAAGACCCGTTTTTTTGAGATTTGCAAATTTAACAAGAAATGAGAAACGACCACCTGGTTTAGTCTTTTTTAACCAATTTAGAAATCAAACATGCCAATAAATCAAGGACATTGAATTCTGAAATATTATATTTGCAGTTTTTAAAATTTTATTAATTACAAAATGAGAAGATTGACTTATTTGCTGCTTGTGGCAGTACTTTTTTGGGGTAGGGCAGTTGCTGATGAAGGAATGTGGCTGCCATCTCTTATTCAAAAATTAAACATTGCTGAAATGCAGCAAATTGGGTTTCAGTTAAACGCGGAAGATATATACAATATTAACAATGCCAGTATTAAGGATGCTGTTGTAGCCCTTGATCGTGGATCCTGTACTGCAGAATTAATTTCACCCGATGGGTTGTTGCTCACTAATCACCATTGTGCATTTAGTGAAATTCAGGCCCATTCGAGCGTTGAAAACGATTACCTGCAGGATGGATTCTGGGCTATGACAAGGGAGGAAGAGTTGCCAAACCCTGGTAAGTCAGTTTCTTTTCTGGTACGCATCGAAGATGTTACATCGAAAGTTGTTAGTGAACTGACTTCCGACATGAGTCAGAATGAAAGGGAGGATAAAATATACACCATTACCAGAGAACTGGAACAGGAAGCAAAAGGAGACACGCATTACGAGACTTATGTCCGCAGCTTTTTTAATTCCAACGAGTTTCATCTGTTTGTTGTTGAGACCTTTAATGATGTCCGCCTCGTGGGGGCACCACCACAGGCTTTGGGGAAATTTGGAGGGGATACCGACAACTGGATGTGGCCACGTCATACTGCCGATTTTACGTTGTTGCGCGTGTATTCCGGCCCCGATGGTAAACCGGCAGATTTTTCGGAAGAGAATATTCCGTACAATCCAAAATATTTCCTGCCTGTTTCCCTTAAAGGAATTGAAGAAGGCGATTTTGCTATGATTATGGGTTATCCGGGAAGTACCGACAGGTATAAAACATCCTATGGAGTGAAATATACTATGGAGGTAACAAATCCGGTGCGTATTGAGGTACGTGATGAAAAACTCCGTATTATCGATGAGTATATGAAAACCAGCCAGAAAGCACGGATACAATATGCATCAAAATATGCCAGAAGTTCAAATTATTATAAATACAGCATAGGGCAAAACATCGGACTCGATAACCTGAATGTGATTGAAGAAAAGAAAAACCTGGAAGATGAATTTAGACGTTGGATAAGTGCAGATAATGCAAGGCGGGAAAAATATGGACAGGCATTGAATTATATTGAGGAAGCATACAGTAATAATAGCGTGAATAAAGCTCGTGAATATATGGCAGAATCAATGATTCGCGGACCGGAAATATTTATGTTTGCTTATAGGGCAATGCCTTTATATCGTTTGCTTAGTGAAAACAATTTAAGACCTGAAATTGCAGAAGTAATTAAAAACAGGCTTGTTGAAGACGTTGATTCACATTTTAAAGATTATGATGCAGAAACAGATAAGAAAGTTGCTGCATCGTTAATGAAATTGTATGCTGAAAATATTGAGCATGAATATCATCCTTCATTTTTTGCCGATGTCAGAAAAAAACGCAAAGGTAATTTTGAAAAATATGCAGAGCGAATGTTTAAACGTACAATCTTTGATAATGAAGCTGAATTTAAAGCGTTTCTTGAAGATCCGGATTTAAAAACGCTTGAAAAGGATATGGCATTTCAGGCAGCTCGTGATATATTTGAAAAGTACGGTGAACTAAGCGATTTGGCAGCAGAAAAAACCCAGTTACTGGAAAAAGGTAACCGGTTATTTGTTGCAGGTTTAATCGAAATGCATCCCGACAAGAAGTTTTATCCTGATGCCAATTCAACCATGCGTCTGACATACGGGCAAATTCTTGATTACCAGCCGCGTGATGGTGTGATTTATGAATACTACACCACTACCGACGGATATCTTGAAAAGGAAATACCCGGAGATGACGAATTCCATGTACCTGCCCGAATGAAGGACCTGTTACTAAAAAAGAAATTTGGTCGTTATGCAAATGAGAAGGGGGAGTTATCTGCATGTTTTATTTCTAATAATGATATCACAGGTGGTAATTCCGGCAGTCCGGTAATGAATGCTAACGGGGAACTAATTGGTGTGGCATTTGATGGCAACTGGGAGGCCATGAGCGGTGACCTTGCATTTGAGCCGGAGTTGCAACGTTGCATCAACGTCGATATCCGCTTTGTTCTGTGGATTATTGATATATATGCCGGGGCGACCCATCTTGTTGATGAAATGAACATTGTGGAGTAAATTATTACCCTGATTATTCCTTCAGGTCAGAATCAATATAATTAGAATATTAATGTCCTGTCAGTTATGATTGACGGGACTTTTTAAATAGTGCTGCTGTTTTCACTGATAGGAAGAAATCAATGAAAAGTTAAAATCAGGAATTGATTTACATTACTTTATTAATTAATAGTTACATGAAGAAGGATAATTCTTTTATTCAGCTTGTTTTTTCAGAATTTTACGAACTAATTTGTACCAAATTAATTTACTGATGACAAAACCTGCAGTTACGATTTATACTGATGGGGCAGCCCGTGGGAATCCCGGACCGGGAGGTTACGGAATTGTAATGCTCTCAGGTCCTCACCGGAAAGAACTTTCGGAAGGATACCGGCTCACCACCAACAACCGTATGGAATTGCTGGCAGTAATAGTGGCTCTTGAAACACTGAAAATTCCGGGAAGTGATGTGACATTGTATACCGATTCGAAATATGTGGCTGATGCCGTAGAAAAAGGTTGGGTTTTTAACTGGGTAAAAAAACGGTTCAAAGGCAAGAAAAATCCAGATTTGTGGATGAGATTTCTTGATATTTATAAGAAACACCGGGTTAAATTTGTGTGGGTAAGAGGGCATAATAACAATATTCTGAATGAACGTTGCGACCAACTTGCAGTGGAAGCCTCAATGGGAAATAACCTGAAGGAAGATGCCGGCTATCTGGAAAAAAATCAGGAATAACTTTTTGGAGTAAAAAAAAATAAGAGGAACTTTTAAAGTTCCCCTTTTAGAAAATGTGTAGTAAGTAAGAAGAATATTTACGAATTCAGATTTTTTGCATATTCATAACTTAATTTAATGTTAACTGTCCCGGTTCCCAGTTGCAAGGAGTTAATTCACCTGTTTGAAAGGCATCAAGCAACCGGATGATTTCCTTCACATTTCTGCCCACTTCAAGCCCGTTAACCGAAACATGCTGAATGACTCCCTCCGGATCAATGATGTATGTGGTGCGATAGGCTATTTTATTAACTT
>JBEPWX010000466.1:0-3452 GCA_041642235.1 Mariniphaga sp. | reverse complement strand
TTTTTTTGCCTGAATTGCAGCATCGAAATGTTCAGGCCTGAAATGAGGGGGAGTTGCGAGCAGAACGATATCAAGATCCACATCAAGTAACCGTTTATACGCATCAAATCCCCAAAAGCAATTATTCTTTGGAACTTCAACCTTCTGTTTCTCTAATTTAGAATAGCAGTCCCAAACCTTATCTTCAAACACATCAGCAAGAGCATACAATTCCAGATTATTACCTGCCGATAAAAAATTAAGTGCCGCACCAGTCCCTCGGTTGCCACATCCCACCAAACCAGCACGAAGTTTTTTCCCGTCAGGAGCTTTATCCAACAGCGGAGGAAATTGATAATCAACTTTACTGGATTTCCTGTTACAGGAACCTAAGGCATTCAATCCGGCAATTCCAGCTGCTCCTATAAGAGCTGACTTCCCCAGAAAATTTCGCCGCGATAGTTGATTTTTTTCCATGATATAATTATTTTTTGGTTTTCTCTTCATCCTGCTGAACCGGGAATTCACAAATTACTCTGAACCCTACATGGTTGACATCGGAATACCACCATATGCTTTTAGGAATCTGCGGATCGGTTTCAAGCCACTCTTTTGTTCTTGTAAAATCACGGCGGGCAACACGTAAATCTTTGGCCGAATTTTTAAATGATCCTCCCCTCACAACATGCTCAAGCCCCTGACGAGGTCCCCTTGGATTTTTAACAATCCCTTGCGGATATTTCGCATAAACCTGAGGATCGTAATAATCCAGACAAAACTCAGCCACATTTCCAAGCATATTCTTCAGTCCATAGGGATTTGGCTTCACTACTACAGGAGGCTGAGTACGATGCGGACTATTTTCAACATACACTACATAAGAATTGATAACTGCAGTATCCGCTCCAAAAAGCTTGTTCCAGATACCATCTGTTTCATAATCCTTTGGTGAACCATCAAAAAAGTATGGTCCCTGGGTTCCTCCTCTTGCTGCATACTCCCATTCAGCCTCCGTCGGTAGACGGTATTTCTTTCCGGTAACACTGCTAAGCCACCGGCAATACGTTTCAGCAGCATGATGTGTCATTGTTATTGCAGGCCGCATACCCATTCCCCATCCCTGGTCAGGTGCCCCCCACGGAGGTGTTGCACCTGTAATACCATCTACTTCCTCTTCCTGATTTACCAACTGAGATTCTTTGCGGCCCTGTGAACTGGTTGCATTAAAAAAAGCCAGATATTCATTCCAGGTAACTTCTACTTCCGCCATCCAAAAATCATTCACCTGTACTTCCCTCACCGGTCCTTCATCAGGCATACGATAAGGTTCATCAGACGGACTTCCCATTTCAAAGACACCTCCCTTAACAGCAATCATGTCAAACGATACATTACTTCCGGGTATTTGTTCGGTGAAATTTTTAAATGAAGAAACATAAGCAGGTTCATTGAAAATTTCATCTGCTTTAATAACAGTCTCCTTCATCGTCAGAGTAGGTTTGCCCCGGTAATGCCCAACAGTCAGATGACATTTAACACAGGAATTATTTTCCGGGTCACGTAAATATTTTAAATGCGATTCAGCCCCCAAAGCATCAAGTGTAGAAGGAAATAAATTTGTATGACACTTTTTACAGCCATCTTCATAAACAAAACGCCTGGAAGCTTCAACTGTGCGTTTTGCTTCCCAGTCAATTTCATCTGCATCGCGGGTGATATAATAGTACAAATCATGAAACCCATGATATGCTTTTCGAGTAAGAAAGTAAACTGTCTGATCTTCAGGAGGAAGATGGCAATCGACACATTTGGCTGAAACTCCACTACGGTTGCTGTTGTGAACCGATAATTTAAAAGAAGATTCAGCATGTGGATGAACATGGCAGGCAGCACAAAATTCATCCGTGGATGTATAATTGATAACTTTTTGAGAGAAAATCAATACCAATATCACTGCAAATCCGCCCGCTGCAAAAATCAAATAGTGTTTTCTTTTCATGCCTTGACCACTCTTTCTACTGGTTTCAGTACAATAATAATCAATTACAATTACCTAATGCTTAACAGCAACAATAACCCCCTCTTACCCGACTATTAATTTCACATTAATAAAAATACCAAAACACTGAAAATGTGACAATTAAAATTAAAATAAAAATAATTGATTTATTAGATACTTTCAATTAAAATTCTATTTTCGAGCATAAAATAATGAAGAATTAAGTTAACTCCAGATTTAAAAGATGAAAAAAAATAAATATACCTTTCATTGATTACATAAACTTCCTGATGGAAACCGGACAAGATTTGGGAAACAATCTAATTACATTTCTATCGGCGGGAATAATCAAATTTACTCAAAACAGATACCTCTGTGCCAAAACAAATAAACCTTTCTGCTGCGATTTCGTTGAAGCTTTAAAATTGTGCCATTTGACTGGAGGCATGTATAAAAGGCAACTTAAGAATTTTTTAATGCTGGTTAAAAGAGGACAGTTCATGAAAGGAGCAGCCTGGCAGTGGATTGATGAAATGAAAGGGTATACAGGAAATCTGGTAATTGATAACCTGTTGAAACTTGCCCTGATTTACAGGAAAGATAAAAACCTGCCGGGGATGGAATCCATAGCCCTCAGAATACTCGAATACGACGGCCTGAAGGAAGAGGCTACCTGGCTTAATATCTGCTGCCACCGGAAAATAAACAATGCGCATCAGGCCCGATTTTATTTTAATTCATTTCGTTCTCGGTATCTAAAATCAATGGCAGAAGATTATCCGATGAATTTTGAAGAATTCATTAATCAATGTAAAGGGTTATTGCAAGATTCTATCCAATTCAAAAAACACATCAATGAAAAATAAGATTACTCCCGATTTTGAGGCAGTGGTACTCGACCTGGATGGCGTAATAACAAAAACTGCTGTCACACATACAAAGGCATGGAAAAAAACGTTTGATGGTTTTCTTCAAACTAAAACAAAAGAAGAAAATAAACCATACCGGGAATTTACTCAGGATGATTATTTGAGTTATGTTGACGGTAAACCACGATACCAGGGTGTTGCCTCCTTCCTAAAATCAAGAGATATCCATCTTCCATGGGGAGACCCGGAGGATGAACCCTCCTTTAAAACTGTCTGCGGAATTGGAAACAAAAAAAATGAGGCTTTCCTCGAGATTCTGCACCGTGAAGGAGCAGAAATTTATCCCTCAACAAAAAAGATGATTCTTGAATTGCAACAAGCAGGCGTGAAACTCGGAGTGGCTTCTTCAAGCAAAAACTGCAGGGCAGTGCTTGAAGCCGTTGGAATGCTCTCCCTGTTTCAAGCCAGGGTTGATGGAATTGTGTCGGCAGAATTAAATCTGAAAGGAAAACCTGAACCTGATATCTTTACCAAAGCATGTGAATTTCTAGATGCCAAACCATCCCGGTCAATCGTAGTTGAAGATGCTATCTCAGGTGTTCAGG
>JBEPWX010000465.1:0-3455 GCA_041642235.1 Mariniphaga sp. | reverse complement strand
CCCCCAATTTGGTACCGTTAATGATATAGAACTTTATCTCATTCTCAGCCATGTATTTTTTCATGTGGTCAGGAAGCCTTCTTTTTGTTTCCTCTTCATCCCAGATGGAATTCAGCAGGAAAGATCCTCCTTTTTTTAGACCTTTTAATACATCGTAAAGGTTGATGTATGCAGGCACATGACAGGCTACAAAGTCGGGTGTTGTAACCAGGTAGGTCGAACGGATTGGTTTATCACCAAAACGAAGGTGTGAGCAGGTAAAACCGCCCGATTTTTTTGAATCGTACTGGAAATATCCCTGGCAGAATTTATCGGTTGAATCGCCAATAATCTTAATGGAGTTTTTATTGGCACCTACAGTCCCGTCGGAACCAAGTCCGTAGAATTTTGCCTGGTAGGTTCCTTTTGGTGTAATGTCAATTTCATCTTTCAGCGGAAGTGATTTGAATGTAACATCATCAACAATACCGATGGTAAAGTCATTTTTAGGCTCATTCATTTCAAGGTTTTCATAAACCGAAAGGATTTGCGAAGGAGTAGTGTCTTTTGAACCCAATCCATAACGTCCACCAACAATTATCGGTTCATTCTCTTTTCCGTAAAAATTTGCTTTTATATCAAGATATAATGGTTCACCTGCAGCTCCAGGTTCTTTAGCCCTGTCGAGTACGGCAATGCGTTTAACATTTTTTGGAAGCGCCTGCATGAAATATTTGGCTGAGAATGGACGGAACAAATGAACAGCAATCATTCCCACTTTTTTACCTTGAGATATCAGGTAATCGATGGTTTCCTTAATGGTTTCAGTAACTGACCCCATGGCAATGACTATATTTTCAGCTTCCGGATCTCCATAGTAGTCGAACGGTTGATATTCACGTCCGGTAATTTTCGAGATTTCCTTCATGTAATTGGCTACAATGTCGGGAACGTCATCGTAATATTTATTTGAGGATTCCTTGGCCTGAAAGAAGATATCGGGATTTTGGGCAGTTCCCCTTGTAACAGGATGCTCAGGATTAAGGGCTCTGTTACGGAATTCCTGCAATGCTTCCTGGTCAATCAATGGAACAACATCCTCCATTTGTATGGCTTCCACCTTTTGTACTTCGTGTGAAGTCCTGAACCCATCGAAGAACGCCAGGAAAGGTACTCTTGACTTCAGAGTTGCCAAATGAGCAACACCTGCCAGATCCATTTCTTCCTGTACCGAACCGGCGGCAATCATTGCAAATCCTGTTTGGCGAGCAGCATAAATATCACTATGGTCTCCGAATATTGATAATGCATGACCTGCTACCGCACGGGCACTTACGTGGAATACAGTAGGAAGTAACTCTCCGGCTATTTTATACATATTTGGTATCATCAGCAGCAACCCTTGTGATGCAGTATATGTTGTGGTTAATGCACCTGCCTGCAATGCTCCATGCACAGCTCCGGCAGCACCTCCCTCACTTTGCATTTCTGCGAGACGAACAGGGCGGTTAAACATATTCTTTTTGCCAAAAGCTGCCCATTCGTCAACATATTCAGCCATGGTCGATGATGGTGTAATCGGATAAATACATGCGACCTCACTAAACATATAGCTCATATATGATGCAGCATAATTACCGTCACATGTAATGAATTTTTTTTGTTTTGTCATTTTTGTTCTTGTTTATCTATTAATTAATGTTCTCATAAATATTTAATATAAAAAACCGAACAGCCACAAAGGTATTTTATTGCCCTCTCCGGTTTCAATCATATCAGCTGCCGCAAATTGTTCATTTGGTGCTTTAATTTTATGACCGCCAACATGCACATTATAGGTGTTGTTAACCAAAAAATCAGCAACCGGTGAACTGTTTAAATAATTTTTATAACCAACCTGGTTATAAAAGAACGTATGCCGTAAATTAGTTTTATCGGCATTATCGGGTGCTATGGCATATAAAAGGTTGGTGTTGTGCATATATACCTTATCCGGTTTCTTCATCTCATTTTCATCACCGTTTGAATACAATAACTGGATCAGTTTTGCATTTTTTAGGTAACGAAGATAATTCATAACCGTAGCACGCGATGTTTCAATATCGGCTGCTAATTTACTCACATTTGGTGTAAATGGTGTATCCGAGCTTATGATATACAACAGCTTTCTGAGTTTTGAAAGATATTTTAGCTCAATCTGGTTAATGTATGGTACATCAATTTCCAGTGCAAAATTGATATGCTTTAACAGCTGGCTGGAGTAAAAACTGGGCTGATCGAAATTATATGGGTATATACCGTTTTTAAGATATTCTTCAAAGTATGCAAGTGGCCGGACTCTGGAAATAATACCTTGAGCAATTTCAATATGCTTCTCAAAAATATCGGCTAATGAATAAACCGGAAATTCACTCCTGGTAATATGATTTAAATATTCCCTGAATGATAATCCTTCCAAATGATTTACCTTAACAATTCCTTTAAGGTTGGGGTTGTCTTCCGTAATGCGTAAAACAGGAGAAGAGGTAAAAACAATTTTGAGTTTTGGGAGTCGATTATAGCAACGCCGCAATTCAGCTGACCAGTTGGGATATTTTTGTATTTGATCAAGAAGTAGTATTTTACCTCCTTTTTTAAAAAATTCATCGGCAAACGATACAATGGTGCGGTTTGTAAAATAAAAGTTATTTAAATCGACATATAAAACCGATCCATCTCCTGAATATTCCTGTTTAAGGTAATCAAGCAGAAAAGTTGTTTTCCCTACTCCACGAAATCCTTTAATACAAATTAACCGTTGTGTCCAGTCTATTGTATGCACAAGCTCCCTTCGCAGTGTAGGCTGTGTATTTTCAACTAAAGAGTTATGATTTTTATAAAAAAATTCCAATGTTATTTATTTTGCACAAAAATAACAGTTTTTAGGGCAAGTTGTAATGTGTAGATAACAAAAATATCTATTTTGTGTAATTTATAATTGATAAAAATAAAAAAGCAGGTTAAAAAACCTGCTTTTATTTATATTGTACTACTATTTTTTAACCATCATTCATTGAAGTCAGGAATTCAGCGACTGAATTTGATCGCATTAGCCTGGTTTTCATGAATTCCATTGCCTCGAGTGAATTCATATCACCCAGATAATTGCGTAATATCCATAGTTTATCAAGCATATCTTTTCGAATAAGAAGATCTTCGCGGCGGGTACTTGATGCTGGAATATCTACTGATGGGAATATTCTTTTATTGGAAAGCTTTCTGTCGAGTTGAAGTTCCATATTGCCGGTTCCTTTGAATTCCTCAAAAATGACCTCATCCATTTTTGAACCGGTTTCTGTCAGAGCAGTGGCAAGAATAGTAAGAGATCCACCTTCCTCAATATTTCTGGCAGCACCGAAGAAACGTTTGGGTTTATGCAATGCGTTTGCATCAACTCCACCTGACAAAACTTTTCCGGATGCAGGCTGGACAGTATT
>JBEPWX010000464.1:0-3470 GCA_041642235.1 Mariniphaga sp. | reverse complement strand
CTGGGCTCCTGGTGATCCCGGAGTAATTAACGGGGAAAATCGCGAACTTACCGGCACCAAATTCGATGAATTTAAAACTACGCCACCTGCCAAATCAATATCGAATAACGATTATGCCAGAAATTTTGAAGCTTTCCTGGAAGCACGGCCAGATGGTCAGCCTTTCTGTTTTTGGTATGGCAGCCAGGAACCTCACCGGGGCTATGAGTATGAAGCAGGTATAAAATACGCCGGTAAGAACAGAAACGATATAGATGAAGTCCCCTCCTTCTGGCCCGATGTGGATACAATTCGTACCGACATGCTTGATTATGCTTTTGAAATAGAATATTTCGACCAACACCTTCAACGCATGCTGCAAAAACTGGAAGAAGCCGGAGAATTGGAAAATACTCTGGTAATTGTTACAGCCGATAATGGAATGCCTTTCCCACGTATCAAAGGCCAGGTATATGAATATTCAAACCACCTGCCTCTGGCTGTCATGTGGCCTGATGGCATTACCAAACCTGGCCGCATTGTAGACGATTTCGTCAACTTTATTGATTTCGCCCCCACATTTCTTGAACTGGCAGGGACAACTGCTGAAAATGCAGGAATGCAACCGGTTACAGGTAAAAGCCTCACGCAATATTTTAATACAGAAAAAGAAGGAAATATATTCCCGGAACGGAATTATGCTCTTGTTGGAAAAGAGCGCCATGATGTTGGCCGTCCGGATGATAATGGCTATCCGGTAAGGGGAATATTCAAAGACAAGTACCTTTACCTGCGTAATTATAAGACTGGACGATGGCCTAAGGGAAACCCGGAAACAGGCTATCTAAACTGCGACGGCAGCCCAACAAAAACCTATATTCTTGATACCCGCCGTAAAAAAGGAATCATGGAATACTGGCAACTTAATTTTGGTAAGCGGGTTGATGAGGAATTATACAATATCGTGAATGATCCATATTGCATGAATAACCTGGCAGGGGATGTAAACATGACAACTCTGAAAAAAGAGCTGGAAAAAGAGATGCAACAAAAACTAAAAGAAGAAGGTGACCCCCGAATGTTTGATAATGGAGATGTTTTTGATAATTATCCATATGTTGGAGCCGTTAAAAATTATTACAACCGTTACATGGCAGGGGAAGATATTCCAGCAGGATGGGTAAATAAATCGGATTATGATGCTTACCTGAAAGAATAAAAGCAATGCAAAAACGATTAAGGGGAAAAACCAAACAGATTCAAAATAATAAGCCCAAAAAACTTTTGTCCTGCTATAAAGAGGGAGTGGTGGAAGCAGGTTGCGATGAAGCCGGAAGAGGTTGCCTGGCGGGGCCTGTTTTTGCTGCTGCAGTTATTCTGCCTCCGGGATTTAAAAACAAAAATCTGAAAGATTCAAAGGAACTGACCAGGGAACAACGCGATAAACTGCGTCCGGTAATAGAAAAAGAAGCCCTTTCATGGACAGTGGAAATGGTTTCCAATGAGGAAATCGATCAGATAAATATTCTCAATGCTTCCTTTTTGGCCATGAACAAGGCAGTTCAGAAACTTAACCCCTTCCCTGAACACTTGCTTATAGATGGTCACCTTTTCAGGCCGCAGGTAAATGTTCCCTTTACCTGTATGATAAAAGGCGATGGCCGTTTTCTGTCTATTGCAGCCGCATCGGTGCTGGCAAAAACCTGGAGGGACGAATACATGGAGCATATTCATAATGAGTTTCCACAATACCACTGGAATAAAAACAAAGGATATCCCACCCTGCAGCACCGGGAGGCCATTTCACTTTACGGAATAACTAAATATCACAGACTGTCGTTTAAATTGTCTGATTTACAACTAGAGCTGGAATTCTGATATTTTTTTTGTATTTTAAGCCGTATGAAGAACATAGTCGTTATTCTCATCCTGGTTTTCCCTTTTTTGGTTTCCGGACAAAAAGATACTGTCATTTTTTTTGGTCCAAACGGAACATTAGACCCCGGTGCAAAAAAAGTAATCAAAAAGGAAATAAGACAACGAAATAAAAGAAAGGTAAGAGTCAGAACCTGGAAGCTTGAAAAAGAGGAAAATATAGAGTTGTTTACCGAACGGATTACCCGAAGATCATCCGATATCCATAGCATTCATATAAAAGGTCAGGGATTTTCGGAAAGGATAATCCGAAGGTTTGAGGATCAGGATGATGGCTCAATCCGTTTTACCGATTGGCAGAATAAAACAGTTAAACGAACAGGAATAACAAAACCTAAGATTCCGCTGCTGTTTCATGGTGAAGTAGTTGAATATTATGACAACGGAAATAAAAAATCGGTGTCGGTTTATGAAAACAATGAATTGGTTTCAAACCAAAACTGGAAGGAGAATGGTGAAGAATATATTAATAACGTTTTTTATTCTGTTGAACAGGAACCCAAGTTTTTGCGGGGAATTGATTCCCTGCATAACCATGCACTTAATACCTTCAGGGAATCAGGTATTGATCTTACCCAGGTGGAAGGAAGAATTATAGTAGGTTTTGTAGTGATGGAAGATGGCACCATTGACGGAATTCGTATGGAAAAAGGGTTAGGTCAGGAATTAAATGATCTGGCAATAAAAGCAATGAACAGCCTGCCCGGAGAATGGCAACCTGCACAACTGGATGGCAACAGCGTACGTTATTACCAGCTTTTCCCCATAAATTTCATCTATGAAAAACACGATTTTGAATACCTTGATTTGAAAGGCAATACGCTTTACTGGGAAATAAATTGAAACAACTCCTGCTATCTGTTAAAGAACCTCATTTGTTACAAACTTTTTATGGTAACTGAAGTATACGACTAAAAAAACAAATATTGATTTTGCTTTATATCAACAGGAATATTGATGAACCTATCATGTTACCTGTTGTTTTTTACGAGAAACAATATATATCAGAAGCATGAAAGTAGCATTCTTCAGTTCCAAATCCTACGATCAGGAATATTTTGAAAAAGGAAACCAGAAGTTTGGACACGAACTACGATTCTTTGAAACCCGGCTCGATGCCGATACGGTAAAACTCGCCAAAGGTTTTGATGCTATCTGTGTTTTCGTAAATGATAAAGTAGACGAGGTAACCCTGCACAAGATGAATAAAAGAGGCATTAAGCTACTGACACTACGATGTGCCGGATTCAACAATGTTGATTTGGAAACTGCAGAAAATTTAGACATCACAGTTTTACGTGTGCCTGCATATTCACCTGAAGCAGTAGCTGAACATGCACTGGCATTAATACTTACCCTGAACCGGAAAACACATAAGGCATATAACCGTGTACGCGAAGGAAATTTTTCACTCGAACGGCTAACAGGATTTAATGTGAGTGGCAAAACCATCGGTGTTATAGGAACGGGTGCTATAGGCAAGGCATTTATTAAATTACTGAAAGGGTTTAATGCCTCGGTGAAGGCACACGACCCCTATCCGGATGACACATTAC
>JBEPWX010000463.1:0-3487 GCA_041642235.1 Mariniphaga sp. | reverse complement strand
GGTAAATTTATACGAACCAACCTTTTTCCTTTTTCGGTAAGCATTACTGCGGCCACTTCTTCATTATTTAGCCACTCTGGGGTGAAGAAATAATTGTTATTGGGCGATTGATATCTGTGAAGAAGTTTTCCTTCTGGCATCTGATATACCGATATATAATAATTATTAGAATAATCGGTTTCCACTACCGCTATTTTCAATTTATCGGGAGAGATGGAAGGACTAAAAGCTTTAAATTCCGGTTTTATTTTAATTTTCTTCTTAGAATTCACATTAAAAAGGCGCAACAGTGAACGACCACTATGCTGCCAGCGAACGTCACTAATCTGCTCGGCCCATACGATCCATTCGTCGCGATATCCTACTGATTCATTAAAAATTGAACCTGGGAAGAACAGTTTAGTTTCCTCTCCACTTCTCTTCTGAACTTTTACAAAAGAAGGAATTTCATTATATGCTGTTTTATAGGAAAGAATTATAGAATCGTTTAACCAATAATTGTGGGTATAGTTTGTAAAAAAACCTGGCTCATTTGAGACTTTCTCCAATGGAGCTGAATTAAATTGCCTGTCAGCCTCTACCCAAACCGATTCCAGGCTGTCGAACACCGATTTATAGTTTTGCACAATGTTCATTCCTGTTCTTTCTTTTAACACCTGTTCCATAGGAAAAATGGAAAATGGCTTGCTCCCTGCCTTCGTTAATGCCTCCTCCCAAATTTGACTTCCATGCCGGGCCCGCAAATTTCCAGTCAGATAATATCCCAGCTTATAATGATTTGGAACATAGTCACGGTATGATCTAAAAAACGCTTTATCATATGTGAAAACTCCTTTTTGCACCACCTGTGCCTTATGCTCCATTAGAAAAGAAGGAAGTCGTCCGCGTCCGTAATTACTCAGAGCTGTTTCTGTAACCACAGCATCCCCTTCAATAAACCACCAGGGCATATAAGCACCAAATGCTAATGCAGTTCCTTGTTCACCAAGAAGAAATCTTGCCCACCATGGCAGATGTTCACGGATTTTATCAATCTGAACCACATGTCGAAATTCATGTAGCGTCAACTGTTCCAGCCAATCCTGAGGATACATCGACTGATGCGGAGTCGTATAAAATTCAGCACGTTTGGGAGCCCAGGCCACCAGACCATTTGACTGAACAGTTTGAGTATGCAGAACCACTGGTATTTTTTGAGGGTTATGTTTTAAAGTATAGCTTGTATATGGATAGGCAGCATCAAGATTCCCGGCAAGTTTTTTAGCCTGCTCCTCATAATAATCGGGAAATATCAATTGGAAACTTCGGGTCTCTATCTGCTTCCATCGTATGGAGGCGGGATCTTGTCCTGTCTGGAAATACTGTGCCTGAGCAAAAAGCACCAAAACGAAAAAGGCAAGAAATAATAAAAGTTTCTTCATCTACCAAAAATAAAACTTTTAAAATTATCCTGCCTGATATTAAAAAAAAAGCTGTATGGTTCCACCAGGCACCCCCCATTTCAAATTATTCTTTTCAAGCTTTATTTACTGCTAAAAAAGGTATCGGGTATTCATCTTCAGTATTATAAACTACTGAATGGTTAAGTGTCGCGAATGGAGGTAATTTAAAATTGGTCCGAACTTAATTACTGCAAGGCAAAATTGATTGGAACCGTATAACTGACATTCACCGGCACTCCTCTTTGAACTCCCGGGTTCCATGCCGGCAGGCTGTTAACTACCCTCAAGGCTTCAAGGTCGAGTAAAGGATCAACACCTCGTGCAATTTTTGCATTGGCAACATTTCCTTCCTTATCGACTACAAAGGTTACATATACCCTTCCCTGAATTCCTTCCTTTTGAGCTGGTTCAGGATATTCGATGTTGTTTGCAATGAACATCCTGAGGGCTAATTCCCCTCCGGGATACTCGGGCATAGTTTCCACTATAAAAAAAATCTGTTCATTTTCATCCAATACTTTAGGTTCGGAAATGAAAACCTCTTCATTTTCACCCGATACACTTGATGCGGATTCGACTACTTCCAATTCCTTTTGCTCGCAGGCAAATACAACGACCAATGCAACAGCCATTAAAAACCCCAGGGTGATTTTTATTGCAGCTGCTTTCGAAGATTTTAATTTTGACATCATTTTAATTCGCTTTTTTATTAATGAATAATTGAAATTGTTGGCAATAACCAATTGCTCACCGGCAAACTGGTTTAACAATAGTTTTTTATAATATCCCCGACTTATTCCGGAAGCCAGTACAGCCTGGTCGGCCAGGAATTCATGATTTTCACGTACGGCACGACGAAGCATCCATACAAAGGGATTAAACCACTGAAATGCCGTCAGTAGTTCCAGAATCAGTACATCATATGAATGCCCCTGTCTGATATGCTCCATTTCATGGGCTATCATCCGCTCATATCCATCAGTTTTCTGCAGGGGACTGCTGACAAAGATGTAATTCAAAAATGAATAAGGACTGCAATCCTGTTCCAGGAAAATAAGTTTTACCCCATTGTACTTTTGAACCGGATTGTTTAAGATTATTCTTCCAACTTGTATAACCCTGAAAAGATATCTTAACAGGAAAAAAACAAGACCTGCTGAGTAAATCCAGATAAGCAGTGTAGCAGAAAGCACAGCCTGCTCAACCGAAACCGTTAAATCCTGCCCGTAAACTGTTACTGCCTCAAATAAATTACGATAGGGTGTTACTGTAACTTCAGAAAGCATTACCGACTCTGGCTCATAGATCCTGAACTTTATCAAAGGTAGAATAACAGAAAAGAAAAGCGATCCAAGCAAAAATATGCGGTTCAGTTTAAAGAAAGTTTCCTTTTGCAAAAAAACCACATAAATTGCAGCCAATAATGACAAGCTGATAGCTGACTCAAGAATAAAATTTACTATTCCGTTCATATGATTCTGATATTATTAATTAATCCTTTTTATCGCTCTCATTTTCATCTTCGAGGTCCCGTTTTACATCCTGAATAAGTTCATCCAGATCGGTAAGGCTCATATTATCATCTTTTGCAAAAAAGGAAACCATGTCCTTAAAAGAACCACTGAAATATTTGCGCATAAAATTCCTCATGTATAAGCGGGTGTATTCTTCCCTTGATACAATAGGAAAATATTCATGCGTCTTGCCGTATGCGTTGTGGTCAACAAATCCTTTTTTTTCAAGGATACGAACAATGGTGGAAACGGTATTGTATGCAGGCTTGGGTTCAGGCATTTCATCAATCAAATCTTTCACAAACGCTTTCTCCAGTTTCCAGAGAAGCTGCATGACCTGTTCTTCCGCTTTCGTTAATTCTTTCATTTTTACCTTAATTGATTAATTTATATGAAGAAAATAATCTTAATGATGATCAAAATATCTACAAAAATCATGTCTTTAACTATTAATTTAGTTAATCAACGAGTCCTTTAGTTAATTTTTCATTTTTTCTTGAATCCAATTTAAACCGAACAGGAAAGACAACA
>JBEPWX010000462.1:3059-3506 GCA_041642235.1 Mariniphaga sp. | reverse complement strand
ATATTTACCTGCGGATAATTCTTTCTTCTTTTCGGAAGGTTCTGGCCATTCAAGGTGTTTATGCAGGAAAGGAAAAGATTTTACACCATTAATTATATGACCACCTTCATGCAAGTCGAGTTCGGTTAATTCTCCTTTACCCATTTTTTCATAATGGTCTTTAACCTTGGCATATTCATGTTCCACCCATTCGGGTAATGCAATGCCGTCCTGCCTGCCATGCTCTACCATAAAGGGACGGGGGAATATTAGCCGGTTGGACATTTCGGCATATTCCAATGTATGTCCCCTGTTCCACATAGGCATTTCAGAATCCACATGATAGACGAAGCTTGTGGGATAATAAATGGATGATTCCTTTCGTGCACTTTCGTTAAAGTAGGCACAGTTAATGCTCAAGGCATATTCAGGAAGCATTGACGCTATCAGTGATGCAGCCTGCCACCC
>JBEPWX010000462.1:0-3049 GCA_041642235.1 Mariniphaga sp. | reverse complement strand
CCCGTAAATGGCGATTCGGGCAGGATCAACAAAGGGTAGAGTAGTAAACCAGCGAATTAGCTGCTGATGTTGACGGCCAACAGTTGACCACAACCCTGCTTTCGTTGGTTTTGCAATCCTGTCTATCCACCGAAAACGGGTTTCACCTGTCCAGTTTCCAAACGGGGTGAAAACAATAAAGCCTCTGTTTGTCAATTCTCTTCCTACTTCATAATAGCCTGAGCCTTCACTTAATGCAGTTGTTGGATATCCTCCCCGGCCATGCTGTAAAACAATTACCGGACGTTTCTCTCCTGGTTTGATGTCTTTTGGAATGCAAAGAATACCCCAAAGCTGCACATCAGTTAAAACGTCTATAAGTACATCATAGCATGTATAGCCGGGTTGGTTGTCAAATAATTTTGTTTTCACATTCATAGGAAGAAAGTCATCATCAACCCATCCGGTTAATTCCCTTTTGAAAAAGTTTCGTAATTCTTCCTGATTGGTATAAGTTCCTGCAAATTCCTTTCTTACGTATTCACTGTCTCTTAACAGGAGTTGAGTATGGCCAACCATTTGTTCTACCATTCTCCCCATACGTGCTTCAGCATCGAAATCAGTTCTGATGTCTGCAGGAATTTCATTTGATAGTTTTGAAGGTTTTTTGTGCCCCAGCATTTTCATAAACTGGTTTACTGCAACTTCAGAACCAAAAGCCATTTTTCCGGCAGCACCTTTTGTTATTAGTTTTCTCTTTCCGAATCCTGGTTTAGTTAGTTCAGAAATTCGTTTAAATTCGGCTTCAACTTCATCAAAAAAATAATGTGTCCAAAGTCTGCCGGGAGGTTCTATTTTAGTACCCTCATTTTTGTCTCCGTTATATTCCGGAACATTACTGTATTCCACAATGAATGAGCGGGGGGCAATCATGCTCGCCAGTTCAGCATCCCCGAACTCATGTAACAAGCCCCATATATTCCGGTAAATAGGTTCCTGCCATATTTTTTCTCTGGGGGCAAAATATCCGCTTACAAGCGTTGCATCTATACGTAGGTCTAAAGCAGCAGTATAAAGTGCTATAAGACCACCTTCACCATAACCTGCTATTCCAATCTGTGCTTCATTCCCACCTTGCTGTTTAAACCAATCAACTACTGCTTCCATTTTCTGAACTTCATAACCAGCTACAGTGCGACCCATCTCATGTGCCTGGGAATAAATCCATGATCGTGAAGGTCTGTTGGTTCCTCTTGACCACCGGTTTGTGCGATCAATGATTACTGGAACTAAAACAGTAAAGCCATTCTCGGCAAGTCGCCGGGCAAACTGTGAATTCTCTGGTATATCCGATCCCATACCTGTTAAATCTTCAGGCTGCTGGTCGGCATCTGGTATTGCAATAGTATAACCCCTTGGTTTTCCTTTAGGTTCCAGTAATAGTCCTTCTCCATAAATCTTCCTCGGTACATCCAACTCCGGCCAATCTTGTAAAGCAGGGCGTGGAACTATTTCTTTAAGGACAGGCCAACGCACTTCATAAACTACATACTTTTCCGTTTCTGATATTTGGTTTAATTTTTCCATAGAAACGGTTTCGCGTTTATCAACCGCACCAATAATCGATCTGAAACTTGAACGGTTTGGCTCAATTGAAGCAACATAAGCTTTCGCGGAAGAAAGATCCCTGTCCCAATATAATTCCCTTTGAGGCTTTATTCTATCGATTCGTTTTTCATAATACAACCGCACCCCATCAATAATTTCTTCCCATTTTACGTCTTTATCCAGCGGTGTAGTATACGGAATATAATCTCCCAAATAATCGGTTGCATTGAATTCAAATGGTTCAGGCAAAATATGAAGCGATAAATCAACTGTTTTTGATACTATGGAATATTCCAGTTTCTGATATCCATTCTTTTCTGCAACCAGTATTAAATCAGGAGTAGAAGGTTTTTGGCTTAAGTGAGGGATGGAATTTAATTCTTTTACCGTGATGCCTGGAATTGCAGAATATGGAACTTTTAATGAGAAGTATCCATTTTTATCGGTAGTAGTCGAATGATCTGTACCTTTTAATTGTATGGATACATTTTTTATTGTATCACCATCCAATCCATTTTTTACAACTCCTTTTAGTTCCAAAACAGGTCCTGTGCAACTTGCAATTGAAAAATAAACAGTTGTGAAAAATAGCAATGAGACTAGTTTATTCATGTCAATATTCGTTTTTTTAGATTCTATTAAGTTAATAAATCCTATATGTTGCATGGCTAATAACTATTTAATACGCGCTTTTTGCTGGGCAATTGTTGCATCCTGTACATGCTCCTCATGTGTCCGAAGTTCGAATTCTTTCAATATATCCTTTACCTTAATCTGTGGGGAAAGGCTTTCAATTATTGCCCACTCTTCCTCATGATATATTGTAATTTTTACTTCACGGCCATATTTCTTATGGATTTCAGGAAACCTCCTGACATAAGGCCAAAGATGCAAAAAAGCTTTCTCCAGGTTAACAGGCGCACAAATCAGACCGGGGCTCCAGATTCCTGTTATATCAACTTCTGCTCCGGTTATATCACAAATTTTTGAAGTATGTTTTCGTGTACTTGAAACCACTGCATATTTATGTTGCCATGCCTTGGCATTAACCATTTGGCCTCCTGGAAAAGCGGATGGCAGAAATACGATTTCAGCTGCCTGGTCTCTCAGTTTTTTCCAACCATCATCCCATAGCAAATCGAAGCAAATCTGAACCCCTATGGTTCCAAAATCAGTTTCAAAAACAGGAGGAGTCAGGTTTCCTGGTGTGAGCCCCATACTAATTTCTCCCTCTGTTAAATGTATCTTATGGTATTCTCCTAATTTTTCCCCCTGCCGATCGATTATGACTGCAGAATTAAATACTTCACCATTTTCACTGGTATAAACCGGACAAACGGTATAACATTTATTTGTTCTGGAGTATGCCGATATTTTTTCAATGGCATTTAAAGAAACCTGTACCTTTTCGTCAAGTGAATAATTTTTATTGATATTTGAAGTAGCAAAAACTTCAGGGAGG
>JBEPWX010000461.1:0-3507 GCA_041642235.1 Mariniphaga sp. | reverse complement strand
CGGGATATAATCACGGTTTAAATCAAACCAGTAATGGTTGGTACGACCGCCGGGCCACACCTCTGCATACTGGCGCGAATAGGGATTTGTCACATCAGTAATGCTCTGGTGCATATTTGCCCAGGTACTGTGACGTGTAAATCCATCGGGGTTCAAACTGGGATCAATGAGAATTATGGAATTTTCAAGCAACTGATCTATTTTATCACCACGCGCTGCAGCCAGATAATAAGCTGTTAACACCGCTGCATTGGTTGCACTCGATTCGTTACCGTGGACACCATATCCCAGAAGAATTACCATCGGCACCTTCTCAGCTGATATATCAGCCCCCGGTTCACTGAACCGGTAATGAATTTCCTGTAGTTGGTCCAAATCTTTCTGGTTTTCCTCTGATGTAAAAATCAGGTGAACCAACGGCCTGTTTTCGTATGAACGGGCATATTCTTTAATAATCGCCCGGTCGGAAATCCTGGCTATTTCATTCAGATAACTGTAAATCTGTTCGTAATTTAAATGCCATTCACCCATCTGCTGGTGAAAAAATGTTTCCGGATTAGGTATATCGGCATCATATGTAACATCATCAGAGGGCAGAAAATAATCAAGCTTTTCCTCGGAATAACTATTAAAAATTATTACCAGCAAAAGCAGTATGGAACAAATTGTATTTTTCATTTATTAATTTTGTTTAATTGATCCGGTATTAATATAGGAAATTTTAAAGTTTTCGAAGATTGACAAAAATCTCCACTTATCAAAATAAAAAAAACAGATAATTCTCCTTTTGGAAGAAGAAGGAAGAATCAACTATTCCCGGATTGAACCATAGTATTTATAAGAAAAAGGAACAGACGATTCTGTTTATCATCACCAGTTAATGTTTCAGAAGATTATCAGCAAGCTCATTAATGTAATATTCAATAAAGGTATACCCCTGATGTCGATTATCAGGTGAAGCATTAACAGGAACAATTTTGCGATCATCACCAGGTTCCTCAGGATTAAGACCATGTGCTGATTCCCATTCATCAGGCAGTCCGTCATTATCAGAATCGACAGCGGTTTTGGATATATTCAACCCTTCCATAAACCATTCATCTGATGGATTCAAAGGAGCATTCCGGCCCCATGAACCTGATTGATTCCTAACCTCCTCAATGGTTCTTTTTGTAACATGATCTCTGGGCCAGCAACCAGCCTGCGAAAGGATAATTTCATATACATCTTTTGCATCGTGCATGGTAACAGGAGGAACTTTTGCTGGTTCATTTATCTCACTTCCATTGTTATTGTATTGAATCCATTTGGGAACTCCGCCCGGTTGATTTGAAGGCAACCAGTATTTCGGATGATCCTGGTAACCCCAATCTTCAAAATAATTATCCCTGACATAGTAATCCATAGAAACAGACAAAGCATAAGGATACATTCTTTCCATCGTCTGAGGTCCTCTGCGGTAATAATTCCTATGCAGATTTACAGGGCTTTTTGCTTTACGTCCATGCCCGTCATCGGTATAACCTCCGCGGCAATTGTAAATTAAATTATTAACAAAATCATCTGCAGCATTCTCTCTGTAGGGAGCCATACAGGGAACCCTGCGGTAATGATGTGCAAATAAATTATGATGTACAGTTACTGCACCGCTGTTTTCGGCAGTAGAGATGATCCCATAATTATGAGCACCTTTTTGGTGCCCCTTATCATCGGATTCCTCAATTGTACACCATTGTACTGTAATATCATGAGCATTGTAGAAATCGATTGTTTCATCGTTGCCCCAACTAAGGGACAGGTGATCGAGAATGATATTGTAAGTTCCCCTTTTATCAGGTCCAAATCCTCCAATTTGAATTGCATCTCCCCCGCTTCCCAAATCTCTTTGTCTTCGAATCCTTAGATGCCGAATAATTACATCATGAACTCCATAGCCATAAGACCCTATCATACCTTCAATTGTGACACCTGCACCCGGAGCAGTCTGACCAGCAACTGTAATATATGGTTCTTTTATAATAACATCACCTTTTATTACACCGCTGACTTCAAAAACAACTATACGTGGACCTTTTGCTGCGCATGCTTCTGAAAGGCTCCCCGGACCTGAAGGATTTAAATTTGTAACTTTGATGATTTTACCATTTCTGCCTCCCTGAGAAACTGCACCCCAGCCTTCCGCACCAGGGAATGCTTTTACCTTTTCATTTTCTATACAGAAACTATTTCCAAAGAGAAACAATAAAAAAAAACTTAAAGCAGTTCGGATAATTAGATTCATTTTGTAAAGGTTTATTAAAACATATGATTTTTTTATATTTTCATTTTCTATAAATTAGAACCTGAACTAATTCCTCAAATTTAAAAAAAAAAAGAAGATTTACTCCTCTTGAAGTTCAAGGAATCCTAATTTTTCAAAAATCTTTAATTAAAGTCATTTTATCCGTACATATAATAAAAGCAGGGACAAAAAGTGCCTGCTTTTATTTTCTATACCTTATTTAGTTCAAATAAGATATGTCCAGGAGTGACTTTAAAACCTCCTGTAAGAAACTGGGAAATTATTATTTCCCTACTCTTCTTCGTACTTAATGATTAATACCGGGCACGACTCAGCTGCTTCTTTTAAGTCATCGGCATTGGCATCAAAATCAGCTCCTTCTATTACAAAAGCTTCTCCGGTATCATCATCCAGACCAAAAACTGCAGGGCATATATCATTGCAAATCCCGTCAGCAATACAACCTTCTTCTATCCATACTTTTTTAATAGCCATAACTACCTCCTTTAAATTTTAAATTTTTGAATCTTAATACTATTTAAAGGCTACCAAGTTACACATTAATCTTTTTTTTGCAAAAGGCCGCTGCTGTTTTTGAATGTTTTTGTGCCTCTGCAACCACAGCCACAACTAATGGGGAGATCATCTACAATTTTTCGTACTCAATCATCAGGTGCAATTAAATTAAACACATGAATTCCTTTCAATTAACATTCTCATTTATTTTTTGGAACGATCTTTCCTAAAGGTAGACCAGTTGGCAGGAAAAAGAAAAATACAGGATGCAGCAGGCTAATAAAAATTAACTGTTGCATAACAATTAAAACCTGCTGTTGAAGTTTAAGAGGTTGTATTATTAATTTTTCAAATAAAATTTAAATTGATAGCAAAGAATATACATAGAATCAAGATTCTGAATCGTTATTTTAAAATAACCCGATTCTACACATTCTTATTGAATATAACGATTAAAACAGGGTTAATTCTGGGGTTTTTAGCCTTGCTGTATATTTTGTTTGATTATTTTCTGCATGATACAGAAACCTTATTCCATAATTTCACATCGAAATATTCCCCTTTAATGATTTTTTCGGTATTTTTTACCTCTGAAATATTTATGGGTCTGATTCCACCGGAATTTTTCATAGCCTGGACATCCAAAACTATTAATCCGTGGTTTCATGTCTTTCTTCTTGGAACCTTGTCATATATCGTCGGTATTCTCG
>JBEPWX010000460.1:0-3513 GCA_041642235.1 Mariniphaga sp. | reverse complement strand
TATATTTGTAGAAGTTACAATTGACCCAAATGGAGAAAACCTACCTATGGTAGTGCAGGATTCCATAGAATTTACTACCAACGCCAATCGCCAGAAAATACAGTTGGTAGCTTATGGTCAGGATTTTAAGTTAATAAAAGCTGAAAATACCGGAACTACCACCTGGACTTCTGAAAAGCCCTATTTAGTTTACGATTATGCCTATGTTGACTCAACCTCAGTATTGACCATTGAACCGGGGACACGGATTCATTTTCATAAGGGAGCCGGTTTTTACGTTCGTGGAACTGTTAAAGCTGAAGGAAATTTCCAAAACCCTATCATTTTTACTTCAGATCGGCTGGAAGAGACTTATGACAATATTCCCGATCAATGGGATGGAATAATTTTGTTTTCAGGTAGCAAAGGCAATATATTTAACTACACAACAATAAAAAATGCCAATATCGGACTTCAGGTAGGTACTATTGAAAACGAAGGTTTTGCAAGCCTCGAATTGAGCAATTCCCGTATAGAAAACATGGCTTATGCAGGTCTGTTTGCAATGAAATCCCGCATTTCGGGACATAATAATGTTATTGCAAACTGTGGATTTTATGCAGCAGCACTGCTTGTTGGTGGCAATTATGAATTCTACCATACCACCATTGCAAATTACTGGGGAGGTTTCTCAACACGGGCACGAAGGACTCCTTCACTGGTGATTTCAAACACATTGGAAATTCCAAATTCTGATGGTACAAGCACCGTATACAACGGCGACCTTGAAAAGGCTTTATTTGGCAACAGCATAATTTACGGTAATAATCCTGTTGAATTGGAATTGGGGAATAATGACGAAAATATTTTTAACTATAGTTTTGACCATTGCATTATTCAGGTTCCTGATACATTTAACACCTCTGATAAAGATCATTACCGGACTGTCTGGAAAGGTTCGCAACACGATCCCCTTTTTATTGATCCATACGAAGATTACAATTATGCTCTTGATACCTTATCGGCTGCTAAGGATGTAGGTAATATCGATTATGCAAAAATGTTTCCTCTCGATATTTTAAACAAAGATCGGTTATCGGACGAAGGGCCTGATTTGGGTGCATTTGAGCGCATTGAAAATAAGGATGAGAAGTAAATTTACATTGATTTGTTTTCTCCTTTTTCAATATTTCATGGGTTTTCCCCAAAACCGTCATGATGACTTTTTTTTTCTCTTTTACAATGTGGAAAATCTTTTCGACATAAAAGATGATCCGGAAACTGCAGATGAAGAGTTTACACCAGGTGGTGACAGACATTGGACTTATAATCGTTTTAATAAAAAGTTACTCAACATTTCAAAAGTAATTCTTAGCGCTTCTAAATGGACTCCTCCCCATTTAATTGCCCTCTGCGAAATTGAAAACAGATATGTATTGAATAAATTACTTCAGGATACCCCGCTCAAAAAATACCCATATAAGATAATCCATAAAGAATCACCAGATCAGCGGGGTATCGATGTGGCATTTTTATATAATTCTGATGTGTTTTATCCGCTAGGTTACAGATTCTTCCCCCTGAAAGCTCCGGATGGTAGCATTAAACAAAGCAGAGAAATATTATATGCTTTCGGGATACTGAATAAAACAGACACATTGCATATTTTTGCCAACCACTGGCCATCAAGGTACTCAGGTTTGCTTGAAAGCCAGCATGGGAGAAATCTGGCATCACAAACTCTGAGCGCCTGTATTAAATGGGTCAGAGAAAAACATAGAGAACCCAAAATTATAGTTGCCGGAGATTTTAACGATCAGCCAACTAATGAGAGCATGTACTTATTTCTTGAGGAAAATGAACCAACAGCAAAACCTTCAAACAATAAAATGTATAACCTTTCATTGCCCTGGATGAAAGAAGATGTTAAAACTCTTAAGCACCAGGCGCAATGGTTAGTATTCGACCAAATTATTGTTTCAGGTTCCCTAATGAATCCTTCAGATAATTTACATGTCAAACCCGAATGGGCACAAATCGTGAAACTTCCTTTACTAATTGAAATAGATGAAAAATACGGAGGTGTAAAATTAAAACGAACTTATTATGGCTTCAGGTATCAAGGAGGTTTTAGTGATCATTTGCCGGTACTATTAAAAATCAGGACATCCTTTTAACAGGAGTCAACCCTTGTTCTTTACCTTTAACCAACATATAATTATAAGCTTCTTGAAAATCGTTATGAATTTCACCTTCAAGAATTGCTTCTTTAATAGCATCTTTAATATACCCAACTTCTCTGGAGGGTGGAATATCAAAGGTTTTCATAATTAATTCTCCTGATATTGGAGGTTGAAAATTCCGAACAGCATCCTTTTCTTCTATTTCCTTAAGTTTTTGTCTGACCATTTCGAAATTTTTCATGTATCGCTTTACCTTCTCCCGGTTCTTCGAAGTTATATCGGCTTCACATAATGTCATCAGATCGTCAATGTCATCTCCTGCTTCAAACAGAAGGCGCCGGACAGCCGAATCGGTTACTTCATCTTCTGAAAGTACTATTGGTCGCATGTGAAGCAATACCATCTTTTGGACATACTTCATTTTCTCATGTAATGGAAGTTTTAGACGGCTGAAGATTCCCGGAATCATTTTACCCCCCAAAAAGTTATGGGCATGAAAAGTCCACCCCTGCCCTTTAACAAACTTTTTAGTAGCAGGCTTAGCTATATCATGCAGAAGTGCCGCCCATCTAAGCCAAAGATTATTTGTATTAGGAGCAATCTTATCCAGCACTTCCAGGGTGTGATAAAAATTATCTTTATGTCCTATTCCTTTCACTACATCAACGCCCTTCATTTGTTTCAACTCAGGCAGAACAAATTCAAGTAATCCGGTTTCTTCCAGCAACTTAAATCCTACTGAGGGTTTTTTAGCAAGAATTATTTTATTAAGTTCTTCGGTCAGGCGTTCAATTGAAATAATTTTTAATCGTTCTCTGTTTCCGGCAATAGCCTGAAGTGTGCTGGTTTCAATTTCAAATCCCAACTGAGTGGCAAAACGAATGGCTCGCATCATCCTTAATGGATCATCTGAAAAAGTGACACCTGGATTCAAAGGTGTACGAATAATTTTATCATGTATATCTCTTAAACCGTTGAAAGGATCAATCAGTTCTCCAAAATTGGATTCATTTAATCCCAAAGCAAGGGCGTTCATAGTAAAATCCCGTCGATTCTGATCATCTTCAATGGTCCCGTTTTCAACAACTGGTTTACGAGAGTTACTCCGATACGATTCCCTGCGGGCACCTACAAATTCAATTTCGTAATTCTGATAACGAAGATGAGCGGTTCCAAAATTCTTAAATACAGTAACCCGGGGTGTTGGTTTTAGGCTGGCAGCAACATTCTCTGCAAGTTCAACACCACTTCCAAGTGTAACAATATCGATATCTTCTGAAGGCCGCCCCAGGAATAAATCACGTACATATCCACCTATCACAAATGTTGGCTGTTTTAGCCGATCGGCTTC
>JBEPWX010000459.1:0-3523 GCA_041642235.1 Mariniphaga sp. | reverse complement strand
AACCAGGTTCTTTTGCTCGGCATTTCGGACTACCGGTACAATTAGATTGCCATCGGGTTTAGCTACTGCAACACCAATGTTTATGTTTTTACGATAAATAATTTTATCGCCATCGACCGATGAGTTAACCAGTGGAAATTCTGCCAGTGCAGCAGCAGTTGCTTCAATAAAGAAAGGCATAAAAGTAATTTTATCGCCATATTTCTCCTGGAAAGCTTCCTTATTTTTATTTCTCCATTGCACCAAATCGGTAACATCAGCTTCTACAACTGAAGTAACATGAGGTGAAACCTGTTTTGACATCACCATATGATCAGCAATAATTTTTCTCACTCTGTCCATTTCAACCACTTTATCTCCTTCGCCTGCTGTAACAGGGGGTACTGCTTTCCGCTGAACCTCAGGAGCAGCTTCGGTTGCAGGTATGCCTTCGGTACCGGGGGTGGTGGATTTTGTTTTTCTCCTGTTTTCAATATAATCCAGTAAATCTTTTTTCTGAACTCTGCCATTGGCCCCTGAACCTTTAATCGATTCAAGTTCTCTTGCGGAAACACCTTCTTCTTTTGCAATAGTACGAACCAAAGGTGAATAAAAGCGGTTGGACATCTCCCTTGATGGTTGGGAAACTTCAGAATCGGTTTCTTTAATATCAACCTCTTCTGTTCTTGTTGTGGTTTTTCCTGCTTCTGAAAATTCTTTTGAAGAATCCACATCCTGTGTCTCTTCTTCCGTTTCCTCTTCCTCTCCTTCTATATCAACAACTGCAACAATTTCACCAACAGGCACGAGTGCACCTTCAGGATGAAAAATTTTGGAAATCGTGCCATCGACAGGCGAAGGGATTTCAGAATCCACTTTATCTGTTGCTACCTCAAAAAGCATAGCATCCTCTTCAATGGTGTCTCCCTCTTTTACAAACCACTTTGTTATAGTGCCTTCCTGAATACTCTCACCCAGCTTAGGCATAATGATGTTAAATTTTGACATATAAATGAAAATAAATGGTTTTTGCTATTTTTAGATTCTTAAACACGCATAAAATTGAAATGTTCACATTGCAATTTTAATAATTAATTACGGGGGAATAAGAAATAAAAAGAGGAAATAGTATTTTTTGTAAGTAAAGTTAACATTTACACCTGTAAACTACCTATTAACTCATTAACAGAGCTCAATAAATGTCTGTCAAGATAATCATTCAAGCCATCAATAATCTGTAAAGGAATAAAAGGATTTTTAAATACAGCTGTTCCTACCTGAACAGCAGTAGCACCGGCAAGTAAAAATTCTATTGCATCGGTTGCATTCATAATGCCTCCCATGGCGATCACAGGAATTTTTACTGCTTTGGCAACCTGCCATACCATTCGTAAAGCTATAGGCTTAATTGCAGGGCCTGATAGTCCACCGGTAACGGTTGACAACAATGGTATTCTTTTTTCAGCATCAATAGCCATACCAACAAATGTATTCACCAAAGAAACGCTGTCGGCTCCTTGTCCCTCTACTGCTTTTGCAATTTCCGATATATCTGTAACATTTGGAGAGAGCTTAACTATAAGCGTTTTACCATATACTTTCCGCACGGCACGGGTAACGGCTTCAGCTCCCGGACAGGTAATCCCAAAAGCCATACCACCTTCCTTCACATTTGGACAGGAGATGTTCAGTTCAATGGCAGGAATTTTATCAAGTTCATTAACTTTTTCAGTAAGTTCTATGTAATCTTCAACAGTAGAACCATTCACATTCACAATTAATGGCGTATCGTAAAATTTAATCCTTGGGTAAATATTTTCAATAAAATAATCAATTCCTTTATTTTGCAATCCGACAGCATTAAGCATTCCGGAGGGTGTTTCTGCCATTCGTGGATATAGGTTGCCATCGCGGTTGTGTAAGGTGAGACCTTTCAGAAAAATACCTCCAAGTTTTGAAACATCATAAAATTCATTAATTTCTTCAGCGTAACCACAGGTTCCCGAAGCAAGCATCACTGGATTCTTCAATTGAAGATTATGAATTGGTATACTTAAATCTGCCATTTCAGTTCATTTATATTAAAAACAGGACCTTCGGTACATACACAAAGGTTACCTCTTACAGTAGGTTCAATACAACAAAGGCAAACTCCAAATCCACATGCCATAAGATTTTCGAGTGACACTTCACATGATACACCTGCCTTTTTAGCTCCTCTTGCCACAGCTTTCATCATTCCTTCCGGTCCGCAGGCATAAATTTTATTGTAGCTGTATAAATTATCTAAAAATAAAGGATGATGGGTAACAAATCCCTTTGTTCCCATTGAACCATCTTCGGTAGTAATATGTATATTTCCAAAGTTACTGTAAGCACTTAAATCAACATGTTCGGTGGCGCTTCGGGCTCCAATTAATATATCAACGTTTGAAGCTGGAAGTCTTGATTCCTTTGCAAGAAACAACATAGGAGCCAATCCGCTGCCTCCTCCTATTGCAAGAATTTTATCGTCTTTCTCGGGATAGGTAAAATGTCGTCCTAAAGGATACACCAGACTAAGAAGTTCACCCGGTTTTGTTTCAGTCAGTTTTTTTGATCCCCTACCTAAAATTTTTACTATAATTGAAAGTATATTGTTCTCATAATCCATTTCAAATACAGAAAATGGACGGCGAAGAAATATTTCAGAAGAATTTTTCACCTCAATATTTACAAACTGACCGGGTTTTATAACAGGAAGTGAATCGGAAGCTTTGAGCCGGAGAAGATAATTGGTCTCGTTAAGTTTAATATTATCGCTTACGATAAAATCTTGCACATTTTTTTTGCCCATACCCAAAGATTTGATGGCAAAGATAAATATTATTTTATTTCTATAGTATCCATATGCTGTGCTACACTACAAAAAAACCGTCAGGAGTTCCTGACGGTTTTAGGTTTTGCCTTTCAACGTAAAAAATTTAATTCCGGGTTTGTAAATCAGAAAGTATAATTAAAATTATCATCCTGGCATGTTGTTATAAATACATTACAAATGTAAAACATTTATTTTAATTGTCAATACATTTGTACAACTATTTTATATGTTTTACAACATGAATTGTATTATTGTAATCATTTACTGTTGTAATATGTGAATGTCCCATCGGAATAAAGCAGTACAATTTTTTCAATGGTTTTTTCCTTTCCTGCAGAAGAAGTTGTTTTAATGGGGGAATCCGATAGTGAGTGTATTTCTGTACCTGTAAAATCAATTTTTGACCCTTGTAAGGAATTTTGTGGCTTATTTGCTGCATCATTCAATACCATTGGACCATCTCCTGTTAATAGCCACCTTGCATTGATATCAGGAAATGCCTGAAGAAGCTTTTCTATAAATGCAGCACCTGGTTTATTTCTACCATTCAAAATATGTGAAATATTTGAACGCTGAACATCAAGTATCTCTGCCAAATCACCAGGTGAAACCTCTTTATATTCAATCACTTGTTGGATGCGGTCCTTCATCTTTTTTTATGCTATTGGTTTTGTATGTACAAAT
>JBEPWX010000458.1:0-3526 GCA_041642235.1 Mariniphaga sp. | reverse complement strand
ATATTTTTATGAACATTATGAAGGAATATAATTATACCTCTTGCATTATTGCGGAATAAAATGAAATAGTATGTCAGAGAATAGCCTGAAGAAATTGTTTTTGCTTGATGCCTATGCATTAATTTATCGCAGCTACTATGCTTTTATCCGGAGTCCGCAATTTAATTCCAAAGGAGTGAATACCTCAGCTATGTTGGGTTTTACCAATTCGCTTGTACAGTTACTTGAAGCAGAAAGCCCTCATTACATAGGTGTGGTATTCGATGTTTCAACACCTACTTTCCGACATAAAATGTATCAGGATTATAAGGCGAGCCGTGAGGCAATGCCCGAAGATCTCCGAAAATCAATACCTTATATCCGGAATATAATTGAAGCATTCAATATACCAATTATTGAACTGGAAGGCTATGAAGCTGATGATGTGATTGGTACCCTTTCACAGAAGGCAAAAACCGAGGGATTTGATATTTATATGATGACCCCTGATAAAGATTATGCACAACTGGTAGAACCTCAGGTGAGGATGTATAAACCTGCCAAACAGGGTGGGGCTGCCGAAATCTGGGGACCTGAAGAGGTTAAAAAGAATTTCTGCATTGAAGACACCCGGCAGATGATTGATTTACTGGGGTTGATGGGCGATGCTTCGGATAACATTCCCGGGTGCCCGGGTATTGGACCAAAAACAGCCCAGAAACTGATAGCCGAATTTGGAAGCATTGAAGGCATTTATGACAATATCGATAAGTTAAAGGGGAAAATGAAGGATAATCTGATTGAAAATAAAGATCTTGTTATGCTTTCAAAAAAACTGGTAACCATAATTCAGGATGTACCAATTGAATTCGACCGGGAAAAACTTATACGTGAGGAAATTAATAAAGAAGCCCTGAAAGCTGTTTTTGATGACCTTGAATTCAGAACCCTCACTAAAAGGCTTAATCTTGAAGACGTAAAACCCGTTGGGGCAGTGCAGCAGTCTCTGTTTGGAGAAGACATTGTCAGGCAGGTCTCTGTACCGCTAAAACAAAGTCTGGAAACTGTTCCGCATTTGTATTATCTGGTTGAAAATGAGATGCAGAGGGCAAGCTTAAGGGCAGAATTATCAATTAGTGAAGAATTTTGTTTCGATACAGAAACTACAGGCCTCAATACGCATTCATCTGAAATAGTTTGCCTTTCATTTGCATTTAGAAAACATGAAGCGTATTGCGTTCCATTACCCTCAAAAAGAGAGGAGGCCCAAAAAATAATGGAAGAGTTCAGGGAAGTATTTGCCGATGAAAATATAAGAAAGATAGGGCAAAACATGAAATTCGATTTGCTGATGCTTGGTAATTATGGAATCGAAGTTAAAGGTAAGCTATACGATACCTTACTGGCACATTACCTCATTCAACCTGAGCAAAAACATAATCTTGATCATCTTTGCAGTGTATATTTAAATTACGAAAAGCTTACCACCGAAGAACTCATAGGCAAAAAAGGCAGTGGCCAGCTAAATATGAGATCCGTACCCATTCAGAAATTGAATGATTACGCCTGTGAGGATGCTGATCTTACTTTTCAGCTTAAAGATATATTAGATGCTGAACTGGAAAAATTTGAAATGCGCAGGTTGTTTGATACTGTTGAGATGCCCCTGGTTCCGGTCCTGGTGCATATGGAGCAGGCAGGAGTGAGGCTTAATGCAAAAGTTTTGAATGATTATGCAGCTATTTTAAGATTGCAGATTATACAGGTTGAAAAAGAAATATTTGACCTGGCAGGGGAGGAATTTAATATATCTTCTCCAAAACAAATGGGACCAATACTTTTTGAAAAACTTGCTATTGATACCAATGCCCGTAAAACAAAAACAAAACAGTATTCAACTTCTGAAGATGTGTTGGTGAGATTGGCAGATCGCCATCCAATTGTGAATAAAATTCTCGAATACAGAGGTCTAAAAAAGCTCCTGAACACCTATGTAGAAGCATTGCCATTGCTAATAAATAAAAGAACAGGTAAGCTACATTCATCATTTAATCAGGCAATCACAGCTACAGGGCGATTGAGTTCAATGAATCCCAACATTCAGAATATTCCTATCCGTGATGAAAGCGGAAGAGAAATCCGGCGAGCTTTTACATCATCTGATGAGAACCATGTATTCCTTTCAGCCGATTATTCTCAGATTGAGTTGCGTATAATGGCTGCCTTAAGTCGCGATGAGGAGATGATTAAGGCCTTCAGGGAAGGCAAAGACATTCACTCTATTACAGCAGCTAAAATTTTTAAAATTTCTGAAGATGAGGTTACTTCAGATATGCGCAGAAAGGCAAAAACTGCAAATTTTGGTATCATTTACGGAATATCAGCATTTGGATTATCCCAGAGGTTAAACATCCCCCGCTCAGAGGCAAAGGAGTTGATAGAAGGTTACTTTGAAAATTTTCCAAAAATTAAAGCATTCATGGACAACCAAATAGAATTAGCCAGAAAGAAAGGATATGTGCAAACAATTAAAGGACGCAAACGTTATTTAAATGACATCGGCTCTGCAAATGCAATAGTACGTGGGATGGCGGAACGAAATGCCATCAATGCACCAATTCAGGGGTCAGCAGCCGATATCATAAAAATGGCAATGATTAACATCTTTAATAAATTTAAGAATGAAAATTTAAAGTCAAAAATGATTTTACAGGTGCATGATGAATTAAATTTTGATGTGTTTTTGCCGGAATTGGAAAGAGTGAAGTCAATTGTTAAGTATGAAATGGAACATGCTGTTGAACTGGATGTCCCAATTGTAGTTGAAATGAATGCAGCAAAAAACTGGTTGGATGCCCACTGAATATATGCAACGAATAATGGAAATATATACCGAAGAAGATTATCGTGATGCGCTTCTGCGTTTTATCCATTTATGTGAATCGCAAAAGACCGATGATGACCTTAAGGAATTGCTAATATTAACCCGGCAAATGGAGAAATATGAACGAAATAATTGCGGGTCGAACTGATTTTTAGATTTTACTGTTGGAGGGGGAGTAGTATTTTTAATTTTTCCAGGTACACATTCTTACCTGTTTTTTTTTATCGGTTACACCGGTTATTCTTCAAAATCAACTTCTGAAATTATAATTTTTTTTCTGATATAATATAAATTACTTATTTTCATCGGGAGGAATAATCTGAACAGGATTAAAATCAATAATTGCCCCGAAAAGGGGTGATGTAGCGATCTGTTATTTACACATTTTTTAATGCCGGTATTGATTAACTGAAAACTTTTTTAAAAGAAGTTTCTCTATAGTTTCCGGTGCAATGAAAAATGTTGTGGTACATCGCTTAATAGCGGCATCCGTGACAAAAATATCTAATGTATTTGCAACCCGGCGCATGAAAGGACCAGGGCAAATTCCAAATAAACATATGCTGCATTCCGGAGATTGCTTCCTTCACCCTTCGGGTTCCGTCGCAATGACAAATGTTGGGGTACATTGCTTTATGGCGGCATGCGCGAGAATATATTCTT
>JBEPWX010000457.1:0-3528 GCA_041642235.1 Mariniphaga sp. | reverse complement strand
GGGAAAGGAAGTCCTTACCTGGAGTCTGAACAATTATCTGGGTCTGGCAAACCATCCCGAGGTAAGAAAAGCTGATGCCGAGGCTGCAGCGCAATACGGCATGGGCTACCCTATGGGGGCCCGCATGATGTCGGGGCAAACCTCAAAGCACGAACAGCTGGAGCGTGAACTGGCTGCCTTTGTTGGAAAGCAGGATGCTTTCCTTTTAAATTACGGATACCAGGGTATGGTTTCAATTATTGATGCTGTTTGCAGCCGCCACGATGTTATTGTTTACGATTCTGAATCGCACGCATGCATCCTCGACGGGGTGCGCCTGCACATGGGCAAACGGTTTGTTTATCCGCATAACAACATGGAAAACCTGCGCAAGCAGCTTGAACGGGCAACAAAACTGGCCCAAAAGCAAGGAGGAGGCATTTTGGTTATTACTGAAGGCGTCTTCGGCATGTCGGGTGACCTGGGTAAACTGGATGAAATTGCCAAACTGAAAAATGAATTTGAATTCAGGCTGCTCGTTGATGATGCCCATGGCTTTGGAACAATGGGAAAGACAGGCGCCGGCGTGCCCGAGCATTTCGGTGTGACCGATAAAGTTGACCTGCACTTCGGTACCTTTGCAAAATCAATGGCCGGAATAGGTGGCTTCATCGCAGGCGATACCGAAATTTGCTTCTACCTGCGCTACAACATGCGCTCGCAAACTTTCGCCAAATCGCTGCCAATGCCTATGGTGCTGGGAGCGCTCAAGAGACTGGAAATGCTCCGTTCCATGCCTGAACTCAGGGAACACCTCTGGACAATTGTAAATGCGTTGCAGGCCGGATTGAAAGAAGCAGGTTTCGATATCGGCAAAACCAATTCACCCGTAACTCCTGTGTATATGAAGGGTGGGACAGCTGAGGCAACAAACCTTGTTTACGACCTTCGTGAAAACCATGGCGTATTCTGCTCAATCGTGGCTTACCCGGTAATTCCAAAGGGAGAATTGATACTGCGCCTCATTCCTACAGCAATGCATTCTCTTGAAGATGTTGAATACACATTAAATGCATTTAAAGATGTCCGCAAAAAGCTGGAGGAGAATAAATATTCAAAAACCGAATTTGCCAAAGTGAAAGTAGATATGTAATTTTTAAATAAAGAATACATCATACCGAAAGAGGTTGTCTTAATTAAGGCAACCTCTTTTTTTTCGTTTCTTCCGGGATACAATGCACCGTGCATCCCGCTAAAACAATCTGCATAATTACACAAGGATTCCGTATATGGATGCATTCTGCTAAAATCGGTTCAACTCAAAATTTTATTCGGGGTTTATTCGATGTTTATTCGGATTAAATTCGCGATTTGACGAATTAAATACAAATAAAACACGAATTAACCATGAATTTGGTACGAATTAAATTATAAGTTAAGACGGCTCAAACAACAAGAGATTATATATCAAATCACTGGAATGAAATGGGCAGGAACAGATTACAGAAAAAATAGTTTTGATGAATGTCGGTTTGGATGCAGTGCCTGGCAGAAATATATCATGAAGGTTATATGATGTGCAGCAAGGGGTTTTCCAGGGATAGATTAAATTTAAAGAAAGCCGCTCCGGTTCCCGGAGCAGCTTATGTGTAATATTTTTAATGGTATTTTTCTGAAATGTATCTTTCGGCATCCATTGCTGCCATGCAGCCTGTACCTGCAGCAGTAACTGCCTGCCGGTATACTGAATCCTGCACGTCGCCGCAGGCAAACACTCCCGGTACATTTGTTTTCGAAGTTCCTGGAATGGTTTTAATGTACCCTACCGTGTCGCTTTCAAGGTAGTCCCTGAAAATATCGGAATTGGGTTTATGGCCGATAGCCAGGAAAAAGCCGTCGATTATAATTTTTACTTCCGTTTCGTCAACTTCACCTTTGTTTTTAATAAGGGTTGCTCCTTCCACAACATTGCTTTCGCCAAACAACCCTTTGGTCTGGTGCTTCCATAAGATCTCGATGTTGGGCGTTTTTTTAACACGATCGGCCATTACCCTGGAAGCCCTCAGTACATCTCGGCGCACAATCATATAAACCTTCTTGCAAAGGCCCGACAGGTAAAGCGCTTCTTCGCAGGCAGTATCACCGCCGCCAACAACAGCAACATCCTTCCCGCGGTAGAAAAATCCGTCGCATGTAGCGCAGGCGGATACACCGCCCCCGGCATATTTTTTTTCATCCTCAATGCCCAGGTATTTGGCTGTAGCGCCTGTTGCTATAATAACCGCATCGGCTTCAATGATCTTTTTATCGTCGATCCACACCTTGTGGGGAAGCTCTGAGAAATCAGCTTTGGTAGCCATACCCCAGCGAACATCTGTTCCAAAACGTTCGGCTTGTTTTTTGAAATCCTCCATCATCACCGGGCCAGTGACTCCTTCGGGATAACCCGGATAATTTTCCACCTCTGTAGTAGTGGTCAGCTGCCCCCCCGGCTGAAGACCTTCATACATTACAGGGTTCAGATTGGCACGTGCAGCATACACGGCAGCGGTATACCCGGCAGGACCTGAACCTACAATCAAACATTTTACTTTTTCAACGTCCGTGGGCTGAGCAGAAGATTTCTCCTCACCCTTATCAATATTAAGTGGTTTAAACATAGCGATAATTATTTTTTTTGAGTTGCAAAAATACAAAACCTGAAGGTTGTTACACAGGCTTTTTTAATTGATAAAAACAATCTTAAATAGAAATTTTCTATAAATATGAGAAAAAAACTTCCTCAGCACAAAAAAAGTTTTGCAAAACGGAATTCATGCGTTACTTTTGCAGGCACAAAAATTTTTAGGTGTTTGGTCAAAGCCGGCTCTTAAAAAGAATTTACAGGTATTTCGGGGTGTGGCGCAGCCTGGTAGCGCACTCGTCTGGGGGGCGAGGGGTCGCAAGTTCAAATCTTGTCACCCCGACTTATAATTCAAGGAGTTAGATTAAATTCTGACTCCTTTTATATTATCGGTTGAAATATGGTTGAATCAAATTTAAATTCATTTTAAGCGGATTTGTTTCAAAATTAATGGCTCATTCCTGGCATTGCAGAATGACGAAAAAGGGTACCATTTTCTTGGAGAATTAAACGGTTCTTTGTCATCAAACAAACACATGCAATGATGTGCATATCTATCCAATAACACCATACTTTAATATTCATTATTCTGGGTGGAAATATTAGAAAAAAAGAATCTAATTCAAAAAATAAGGAAATTGAGGAGAATACAGAATAGTAAAAAAGGAAATTGAAAAGGTTATCAATTCATTACAAAAAACAATTTTTCAAAAAAAATTGGTTTTAACTCATACTCCTGTGGTTAAAACCAATAATTTTTACTATTAATCATTCAGCTTTAGCTGAAGTTAAAGGATATTAAATTCAAATGATCAGCAATTTATCTTTTAATTAGTTTACCCGTTTTCACATTTTGCTTACCATTCAATAGTTTATAGAGATAAACTCCATTCTCAAGATGTGAAATTGTAACCGCCCTGCCTGGA
>JBEPWX010000456.1:0-3537 GCA_041642235.1 Mariniphaga sp. | reverse complement strand
TTTGATGAAATGAAAAACGTACTGTTTTTAATACTATTTTTTTTCAGGGTCATGCCCGGATATGCTCAGCTTTCAGATAGCAGCATTGTAATAGCAGGAAATTCAGTTCTTTTCGAGAAACTTTACATTCACATCGACAGGGAATTATATACACCTGGCGATATTGTGTGGTTTAAATCATATCTGGTTAGTGGAATCGATTATAAGCTGATTCGGGGATATAAGAACATATATGTTCAACTAATTGCTGAAGATGGTTCAATTACCGATGAAAAACTTCTTTTATCGGAAAATGGAATTGCCAGAGGTGATTTTTTCCTTCCTGATTCGATACCAGAGGGAAATTATATGGTAAGAGCTTATACCAAATACATGCAAAATTTTGGTGAAGAAAGTTACTTTCATAAAAGAATTGTGGTTTCTGAAGCAAAGAATTCGCTGGAACTGGACGATAATACGTGGAATAAAAAATCTTCCGGGATTGATGTGGCGTTCCTTCCGGAAGGAGGAAGCTTCATTGTAAATGCTATTAATCATATTGCTTTTAAAGCTATTAATGGAGGAGGCAAAGGGGTTGCGGTAAAAGGGAAAATAGTCGATGACTCGGGAAATGAAATAGTTAGATTCCGAACCACCTATAAGGGAATGGGAAAAATTATTATGATGCCGCAGGAAGGGAAACGTTATTTTGCCCTTTTAGATGATTTTCCTGATGTTAAATTTGAATTGGGTTTAGCCCGTGAACAAGGTATCTGCTTAAATTATAAAGCTGAAGGGGCATATCTGGTATTTACGTTAAGCCGCAACTTAAAAGTATATGCCCCCCGGGATTACTTACTGGTTGCCTCCCATAAGGGAACAGAACTCTTTAGTTCTCAGGTTTCAATGACCGAATTTCAGCAGGCCATCCGGCTTTATAAGGGTTTATTTCCATTAGGAATTTCACAAATTACTGTTTATAACAGTGAAGGGGAACGAATGGCAGAAAGGTTGATTTTTGTTCGAAATGCAAACGATTCTAAAATACAGATAGCTTTTGACAAGTCTGAATATAAAAGCCGTGAAAAGGTTGAAATTAATCTGCAGTCGCTTTTACCCGAAAATGACAGCATTCTTTCCACAGTATCGGTCTCGGTTGTAAATGAAGATTATTTCAGCGCATCGGGAATGAATCTGAATATTGAAAGTTATTTATTGCTCGATTCTGATCTAAAAGGTTCGGTTGAATCACCGGCATCTTTTTTTACGGATGAACCTGGAATCAGTGCCGATCAAAAGCTTGATCTTTTAATGATGGTGAACGGATGGCGGAGTTACTACTGGAATGAACTGGAAGAATATGCCGGAGTTGAATTGGCTGACTGGGCTGATTACGGTTTAACAATTGAGGGGGTTGCAACCCGTATTTGGGGAGGCAAACCAGTTGATTTAGGGAAGGTGGTAATGGGACCCTATTCAGGAAATTTTTTATTCGAAGAAACGATTACCGATCAGAATGGAAACTTCAGTTTTGATAAATTATACCTTAAAGATTCGGCTGTAGTTATGATAAATGTGGAGACTCAAAATAGAAATAAACGGAATGAAGTTAGTATTAATCAACCTTTGGGTTTCGATACCTTGATTTCTGTGGAAAAATTGAAGAATGCATGTCAATATATCCAGGTGCCTATGAAATTTTACCGCGAAATCTATTACCGGCAGATGGCGCAACAGGAATATGAAAAGGAACTGGGAAGTATTTTACTTGATGAGGTAAATATAGGGGGGAAACGAATTTCCCGTACCGATGGTCATTTCAGACTGTACGGAGAGCCCGATCTCTCCTATTCTATTACAAGTGATGACTGGACATTCGCCGGTATATCAGATTATTTGGAAACAAAGGTTGCAGGGCTGGTAGTGAATGGTAACGAAATAAGCATCAGGGCAGGTAGTGGCAATCCGTTGCTGCTGGTCGACGGGCTTGAGGTGACCTGGGAATACATAAATTACATTCATCTGGGCGATGTGGATAAAATAGAAATTTTGAAAAGCCCGGGTCTTTTGGCAACGTATGGTTCACGTGGCGGAAATGGGGTGATAGCTGTTCTCACTAAAATGGGAGGAGGTGATGTATTACAGGAATATGTACGTAATATCCCCGGCAGAATCATGCCTAAATTAAAAGGTTACCATCAACCACGACAATTTTATTCACCAAAATATACACTTGCCAATATAGACGATCCAAAACCTGATTTCAGGCCAACTTTGTACTGGAATCCTGATGTTTCTTTGGCTGGCAATGAAGCATCGCTTGAATTTTTCACATCAGATAACCTGGGCAGGTATCATGTACTTGTTGAAGGCATCAGTAAAAATGGGGCAATTATTTGTAGTACTGGTATTGTAACAGTTTCCATTGCCCGGTAAGCAGGCATTTAGCCGATGTTGCAATAGTGGTATTTTTTATCCTCGTGTTTTAGGGAGCATTATCCTTCGCAAAAAATGGTACACCACTTTTCCCGTTTTTTATTGCTTCCAGGTATGCTTCCGAAGCTTCATCAGCTGTTAAAAAGAGAGTGGGATCCAGCCCCATCTGCTTAGCAGTTTCGGCAACCAGGGGAGGATGAACTACGATAACTTTTTTATTGTTGTCTGTTTCAAGAGCAGCAGCCCTGACAAATCCTTCCAGTCCGGCATTTACCATGGCAATTGCGGCTGAGCCGGGCATGGGTTTATAGGCAAATATGCCACCTGTAAGCAGAATTGTACCACCCGGATTAAGATATGAAAGCCCTTTTTGGAGGAGTTTTACCTGCCCCATAAGCTTGTTGTTGATGGAAAGATTAAACTCCTCTTCCGACAGGTTTGCGAGTTTTCCAAATGAGGCATTACCTGCTGCACAAACTATAACATCAACTTTTCCCGCATTTTCAAGCAGTTCATTTACAGAATTGTCCTTTTCAATATCGACATACGGTTTTGAATTCCGGGAAGCACCGGTTACTTCATATCCGGCCTTACCCAGCTTATTTTTAACTGCATTCCCTATTGTTCCTGTAGCTCCAATAACTAGTGCTTTCATCTTATTCATTAATATGATTGAAGAATAGTAGCCAATTATTAAAAAACAGGAAGTATGAAAACTATCCACACAACCTGTGTTTTCAACTCCTTATAATTCCCTGATAGAGAAGTTGATTAAAATTTTCGGAAATTCAGGGTATAATTACTGGTTAGATTTCAATTACTGAATTTACTTCTCCGGGGCCGGTATTATTCGGCTCAAATTTATCCGCTTCAGGCTCATTCTGCCATTCCGAGTCGTTTATTAAATACTTGAACTGGTATGAATTTCCTGCATTAAACTTTAAAGTTTGGGTAAATCCACCCGATTTTAATTTTTTCATGGGTTCGCAATTGGTGTCCCAATTGTTAAAATCACCTGGTATTCTAACGGTATCAACGTTTTCAATGTCTTTTTTCAGGCTGAAAGTAACTTTACAAACCTCATTATTTTTTAAATACTGTTTTTTTATACTCATTGTACGC